>JAUIEY010000013.1 GCA_030429685.1 Gammaproteobacteria bacterium | reverse complement strand
ATGGACAATGCAGTGGTGCTGGACGATTACCGCGTACTCAACGAAGACGGACTTCGTTACGAGGATGAGTTCGTCAAGCACAAGGTGCTGGACGCCATCGGCGACCACATGACCCATGCCGAAGCCATCACCGAGGTGTTACTGCCGGCGCAGCACGAAGTCGGACACCTCTGGCATATTGATCACATCACCATCGCCGAAGAGCATCTGGTGACAACTACCACCCAGCGGCTTATGGCGGTGCTGGTTGATCGCGCTGAGCGCCGGCCGGATAGTGGCAAAACGGCGGTAGCCGCATCTATATCCGGCAACGTTCACGATATCGGCATTCGCGCTATTGGCTACCTGATGGAACTCAGCGGCTGGCGCACCATCTATCTGGGTTCCGATGTGCCACGCAATGACCTGCCGGCCGCCATACATTTTTACAACGCCGATGTCGCGATGCTATCGGTCGCACTGAGTTCCCAGTTGCCGAAACTACAGCAGAGTATTGCCGTGATCCGCAGCCTGTGCGAACACACACCGAAAATCATTGTCGGTGGCGGTGCTTTCGGTGAAGCGCCGAATGTCTGGCGCGCGCTGGGCGCTGATGGCCATGCGCCGAATGCGGAATCCGCGGTGCGACTGGCCAACGAACTGACCAGCAAGCCCGCACATCATTGATGCCTTAGCCGGCAGCCTGTTTGGCGGTTAACTGGTCGAAAGTCTGCACCAGCAATTCGGGCGGCTGCGCACCGGACATGCCGTATTGTGCATCGAGTATGAAAAACGGTACCCCGCTGACGCCGCGCTGCTTGGCCAACTCGATCTGCGCCCGCACTGCAGCTTCGTCGTCACCGGTCGCCAGCTTGCGTCGCACCGCATCGCCATCCATACCCGCTCCGACTGCTATGGTGACGAGCGTGTCGTGATCGCCGATGTCGGCGCATTCCACGTGATGGGCGGCAAACAGCCGCTCGATAACAGCATCGGTATCAACCCCGGGGTCAGCGGCAGCCCAGAAGGCCAGTACATGGGCCGAGAGCGTATTTGGTGAAACGGCATCCGGACTGCTGCCAAAAGCAATGCCCTCTGCCTCACCGGTCACGCGCATACTGTCCATAATCTGCGCCGCACGCTGCGCACCGAAGATTTCCTCGTAATGCGCCTGCTTGTTGCGCCCCGAGCGCGGCATGTCCGGACTCAGCTGAAAGGGCGACCAGCTAACCTCGGCGCGCAGATCGGGACGCATTGCCAGCGCCCGCTCCAGACGCTTTTTGCCCACATAACACCAGGGGCAGACAAAGTCGGAAACGATTTCAATGCTTATGCTCTGGCTCATACAGCCGGCTTCTCCTGTAGTTCAGCTTCTGTCAGATGGTAGAACCTGAGTAACGTTATCGAGACCAGCTGGCAGGCAACCGGTATCCAGACAAAACCCAGCTGAATCGCAAAGACCGCCGATTCACTCTGATCCGCGGTCGGGTCCAGGTCTTTATCAAATCCCAGCGTACTGAGCAGAAAACCGACGATAAACGGTGCCAGGGCCATACAGGCCTTTTCCACAAAGCTGAACGAAGCAGCCAGCACGCCCTCACGACGCTGCCCGGTCTGCTGATAGTCCAGCGCAAAAGTATCAATGAGCATGGACTGCCCATACAGATGTGCGCCGGCCCCGAAAGCGCCCAGCATAACGGCCCGGGCAATCAGCAACGGCAGCGGCTCATGCGGCGCGGCCAGCAGCCAGGTCAGCACCACGGCGGCAAAACCCGTCAGGGAAATGATATAGGCTGGTTTTTTGCCGATACGTCTGGACAACAGGTTGCACAGGGGCAGAAACAGAATACTGACCACTGTCTGCAGCCCAAACACCATGAAGAAAGTCTGCTCGTCGAGCTTGAGAATACTTTTAAAGAAAAACAGCGCTGTCGTCAGGCTCGCAAAGACGCTGAGGTAAATAGCGATCTTGGTGCCAATCAATATCATCAGCGGCCGGTTGACAAGCAACCACTGCAAATGCTGTCGCCAGGAAATACCCGCGCTGTCGGGTGCGGCAGTTGTCTGGCGGCTGTTTGCAGTGAAAAAGAAAGTCGCCAGCATAACCAGTGCTATTGCCGCGCCAAAATAGAGCGCTGCTTCGCCATAGGCTTCCCGGTCACCTCCGAAGCGCGCGGCAATCGCCGCAAAGGCCACGCCGGCCAGGTTTCCCAGTGTCATGAAAAATACACGCCAGGACATGATCTTGGTGCGTTGGTGATAGTCAGTGGTCATTTCCGCCGGCATCGCCATGTAGGGAACCTGGAATGCCGTGTAGGCGACCGCGAACAGCGCCAGCGTCGCGCCCACGTATACATACGTAGCTGCATCGCTCATGACAGGAATATTGAACAACAACGCGAACGCAATTCCGCAGGCAAAGGACGATCCCAGCAACCACGGGCGACGGCGGCCGTAGCGGGAGCGGGTGCGATCACTCCATGCGCCAACCGGCGGATCGGTCAGTACGTCTACGATTTTGCCGGCAAAAATCAGGGCGCCTACCGTAAACGGATCCAGCTTTACCAGTGTCACGAGGAAAAACAGCAGCGCAGCGGTGGGCGCATTCAGCATCGTCGCGCTTGCCAGAGTACCGAAGCCCCAACCGGCAGCCACGCCGGTCGGTACCACGTCGGCAGCAGCCGAACCTTCGGCAGAAGTAGCTAGAGTATCTGCGGTAGAGGCATTCAAATGCGTCTGATCTCCGGACTATTGCTGTTTATCCTAGACCATGACCGCCAAGTGCGCAGCTATCGAACCGCTATATTGACCGTCGGAAGATATGCGCGATGATGCGCCGAGCATTGCAGGACACGGCAAACCAACAGGAGTATGCATGCCTTCTTTTTTTCTTAACGGCTTGCTGAGCCGCTCGCCCGTCGCTGCCCAGGCGCTGGAACAGATGGCACCGCGCACGCTTGTGCGGCCACCGTATCTGCCGGCAGGAGCCGGCGTTAGCCTGGATTTTGACGACCCCTACGACAACCTGTATGCCTTTGGCAAAATCTGGGCCGGATATGACGAGCCACAGATCGGCGGCTTTCACGGTCTGATGTATGGCCGTATCGGTAACCGGCGCCTTGTGCCGCTATTCGGCTACACCGGCACCGGCGTAATGCAGTCAAAAATCGACGCCGACGGCAACATGTGGATACGCGGCAAGGAAACCGGTTATTTCACTGACCTTGCCAGCGGCGACATACTGGAAACCTGGGACAATCCCTGGACCGGCGAAACCGTGGAAGTGGTGAACTTCTACAACCCGAATATGGGCGGCAAACTCACCGCGGAGATGCCGCGCTTTGCCATGGGCTCGGCAAAAGATGACGCCACCCTGATGAACGAAGGCACGCATCGTGAAGAGTCCGGCGTCGTACCCTTTGTCCTGCCGTTTGACAGTTTCGGCGACGACCTGTTGCTGGCCTGGGACTATGCGCACGAGTACACCAACCCGGTAACCAAAGACAAATGGCCCAAAGCCTGCACCGGCGACCGCATCAGTCCGTCAGAGCATTTCACTTTTAGCATGTCGCTGGCGCAGATGATGGATCGCAGCGAGCCTGCTGTGCGGTACATGGCGGGTTTCAGTCGGCTGTCGCAATGGTGGCCATGGATGCGCATGGGCGAACACGAATACCGCGACGAGGTGCTGTTCGGCAGGATGTGGAGTCACAAAGGCTTGCCCGATTATGGCGACGTGCCACCCAAGGTGCTCGCCTATATCGAGAAGCATGCGCCGGAATACCTGCAAGTGCCGGATCACTGGCCACAGGTTATGCCGAAAGGCACCTGGGAAGCGTTCGCCGAGGAAGTGCCGCCGGAAACCGGACAGTAACACTCGGTATTGTCAGCCGCGCCGCAGGTATGCCAGCCAGGGGTCACTTGAGGCAGGCGGGTCCGCGTCTCCGCTCAGACAGCCCGGAAAACGCTGCTCGGTAACCGCGGCAATATCCGCCGGCAGAAGCGCGAAAGAATCAAGTTTGGCGCCCACAGCGCGGGTAATCAGATGGCCGTCTACATCGGCCATTTCCAGCCAGGGAAACCAGGGTGTCACGGCTTCATAGCTCGAGCTTGCGCTGGCCTGCTGCAGTGACGGGTCAGCAAGTTGCGTGGTGTCCAGGCGCAGCGTGGTCTCCATTTGCAGCCGCACCAATGGACCTGTATAGGCCGCGGCATGCAGTTCCGGATCCAGCGGATTGGGCAACTGCCAGTCCATGCTGCGAGTCATCCAGCAATGTCCGTCAACCACAACCGTTTCAATCTCAAGCGGTTGTTCAATCTTGTTGCCGTCGGCGAGAAAGCCGAAACCCGCATCCAGATCGTAGTAGTTGTTGATATCTTTGGTGACGATTTCATCTACCCGCACTGTATTGCCGGTATAAGGATTAACAAAATCCTGCAGCAATTTGCCGCTTTGCAAGTCACGATACAGCGTCACGTCCTGCATCACGGACACATGACGTCGCTTGCTTTCACGACGATAGCTGCCGAAAGAAAAATTTTCATGACGAAACATGGGGCGCAGGCCGTCAGCTGTCAGTCCGTGCGTAATGCCGGTAAACCACCAGCAGACCGGACCGTCATCCAGACGGCCCAGCCCTTTCAACCAGTCATATAGTGTTTTTTCATCGGCCACAAACTATTTCCCGTCACCTGATCGACAGGCATGGTAGTTGACCGTACCGCTTTGCTCAAACGCAATAATGGTCAATGTGCTACTGCCTTTCTGGTATGGTTCTCGCAGTACAGGGGGTAATCATTCATGACAGACAGTCAGGCTCAGGCAGGCTTGAAAATCGGCCCGATTCAGTTGGCGCCGGGCATTACGCGTGTGAATTTCGCAGCGCTGGTCTATGCCTCAATTGCGGCCAACACCTTGATGTCTTTCATTAATCTGATTCAGCCGCTGATTCTGGAAGAGGTGTTGCAAATACCTGGTGACCGTCAGGGTACTGTCAGCGGCAACCTCACGTTTGTCAGCGAACTTGCCGCACTCCTGTTGCTGGGCTATTTCGGCGCCCTGTCGGACAAAACCGGACGTCGGCCCATTGTGGTTTTCGGTTACGTCATGCTCGGGGTCGGCTACCTGCTCTACCCTTTTATGCCGGATGAATACACGCTGTATGCCAGCCGCGCAGTTTTCGCCATTGGCGTAGCTGCGGTGTCCGGCATGATGGCCACTATTCTCAATGACTATCCGGCTGAACAGTCGCGCGGCAAAATGATGGCTATCGGCGGCGTGGCAAGTGGCGCAGGCGGCATCCTGATGATGGCCGTCGCGCAGCTGCCATCGTTGTTTGAAAAAGGCGGCATGACCACGCCGCAGGCGATCCAGGCAACACTGCTGAGCGTTTTTGCCGCCTGCTGCGTCACGGCGTTGCTGCTGCGCATGTTCCTGAGCCCGGCGCAGGCTGTCACCACGGCTGAGGATCCGCCGCTATTGACCAAGCTGCAGCAGGGTGTGACCGCCATGCGTCAGCCGCGCATCTCCATCGCCTACGCATCCGCCTTTGTGGCGCGCAGCGACTTTGTCGTGGTCGGTACTTTTTTCTTTCTCTGGTACGTGCAGTCGGCCAGCGAAGCCGGCATGAGCAGCGCCGATGCCACCGGCCGCGCCGGTATTATTTTTGCCGTTATGCAGGTATCAGCGCTGTTGTCGGCGCCCTTTGTCGGTGTATTAATCGACCGTATCGACCGGCTCACTGCACTCGCCATATGCATGGCCGTGGTGGCAATTGGTTACAGCGGCATGGGTCTGGTCGCTGATCCGCTCAGCCCGATTATCTGGGTGGCGGCCGTGGCGGTAGGCATCGGCATGATGAGCGGCTTTCTGGCGTCGCAGGCACTGGTGGGCGAAGCAGCCGCACCGAAGATTCGTGGTTCCATAATCGGGTTGTTCGGACTCAGCGGCGCAGTTGGCATTCTGTTTGTCACCAGCACGGGCGGCTATATTTATGACAACTGGTTGCGTTCCGGGCCGTTTCTGCTCAGCGGTGCGCTGGCCACTCTGATCGTCATCAGTGCCATACTGGTCCGGCGCCGCGAATCTCGCCGGGCACAAAGCAAGGAAATCGAAAAATGATGCACAGCAAATTGATTGAACACCTGGGTAACACCACCAGCCGCCGTGACATACTCAAGGCATCACTGGCCTTCGGTGGCGCACTGGCGGCTCCGGCAGGCCCGGCACTGGCCAGATCCGGCGGTCTCGACTACGCCGACCCGTACGACAACCTGTATGCCTTCGGCAAGATCTGGTCATCCTACGACGCAACAGTCATCGGCGCTTTTCATGGCCTGATGTACGTGCGTATTCCCGGCAAGCGCATGATCCCAGTGTTCGGCTACGTTGGCACCGGGGCACTGCAGGCAAAAATTGATGACAAGGGATTGCTCTGGATCAAGTCGCGGGAGACCGGTTACTTCACTGATCTGGAAAGCGGTGACATCCTCGAAACCTGGGATAATCCTTTCACCGGTGAGACCGTCGAGGTCTACCATTTCTACAACGATGTGCTGACTGGCCAGGTCGGTACCGAAATACCCAAGTTCTTTATGGGCGAAGCCGGCGATGCCCCCACGCTGATGAACGAAGGCACCGTATTCCCTGATGCGAACGGCAAATACCCGTTTATTCTGCCCTTCCAGCAATACGGTGACGACATGATGCTGGCGTGGGACTATACCCATGACTACACCAATCCGGTGACACCGGAAGGCTGGCCGCGCTCCTCCACGGGATCGCGAATTGCACCGTCAGAACATTTCACCTTTCAGGTCAGCAAGACCGAACTGGAAGACCGCAGCCTGCCAACCTGCCGCATGACAGCCGGCTTCTCACGCATCTCCGAATGCTGGCCGTTCATGAAGATGGGCGGCACCGAGTTCGCCGATGTCACACTGTTCGGTCGTATGCACAGCCACAAGGGCCTTAAGGGCTATGGCGAAGTCCCGCCCAAGGTGCTCGCCTACATCGAAAAGCATGCGCCGGAGTTTCTGACACTGCCGGATGAGTGGGACATCGGCAATAAGCGCGTTGACACCTGGAAAGCCTACGCGCAGGACATACCCCCGGAAAACCCGGACTATGAGTGGCAGCCGAGCAGTTTTAAAGTGCCGACCGGCAGTGGTGCACGCAACTAGTCACCGCATTTAAAGCTAAGCGCTTTGCCACTGCTGTCCATCTGCCCGCCCGGCACCACGCTGATGTCGGCGTAGCCCATTTCAGTTAACAGGTTTTTCAGCACGGTGGCACGACGCCCGGACCGGCAATAGGTCACGATAGGCTGCTGCTTGTCCTCCGGCAACAGACCCTTGTAGCCATCCAGGCTGTCAAACGGCACATTGATGGCGCCTGCCACATGCGCCGTGTCGTATTCGGACGGCGAGCGAGCGTCAATAATCACGTAATTTTCAGGGGCTGCCAGCACCGCTTCGATTACCGCACAGTCCAGTGGAGCCGGGGCTTCCACAGATTTCGGGTTGGGCACATCGCCATCCGCCAGCGCACTCTGCACGCCGCAGACCAATAATGCGCTGCTGCACAGGACCGCGCGCAAATATCCATTAGTAATAAATCGCATCTTCACTCGCTCTCCTGGTATGCCTGCCGGCGCTGCATCATAAGCGTGGCAACAGGCTACCGCTGCGTTGCAAATACTCGGCGAACGCCGGCTGCTCACCATAGCGCGCGCGCATGTGTCAGCCTGACGGCACTGATAGACCATAAGAATAACCACGTATACCGGTGTAACCAGCACTGCCAGCAGGTTGCCCCAGGTGGATGCAACACCCAGACCCACGGTAATCAAGCCCAGTTGCACGACAATCTCGCCGCCAAAATTGGGGTGCCGCCAGCGCGCATACAGACCACTGCTGACAAAGCTGTCGGGAGCCGCGGTTTTGGCTGCCTGTTTCTGCGCATCGGCGACAGACTCCAGCACGATGCCGCAGAAAATGATAACGGCCCCGGCCAGTACAGCGTTGGTCACCAGCGCCTGCTGCGCGGCAAGGTATACCGCAAACAGGTGAAAGGTATAAGTCACCGTGCATTGCAGCCACAATATTGCCTGAACTGCTATCGGGGTATTGGCATGATCATTGCGAATGCGCTCCATGCGCGCGGCATAGGAGTCGCTGTGAGTGCGTTTCCAGGTAAACCAGAGCAGCCGCAGACCGTAGGCTGCCATAAGGCCGCCAAGCAACCAGCCGGGCACTGACTGACCGGTGACGGCAAGCAACAGACCGTTCAGCAGGCAGGCCAGCGAATAGCTGAAATTAAAGACAAACACAAAACAACGGAATACCAGCAGACACACCACGGCCGGGATGGCCAGCATCAGCCAGTTGACGGGTGTCCATGCCCCTGCACTGAGACGCATGCCCAGCACCACGATCAGTATGAGCGCGCTGACCGAAAACACCATGCGCATATTTCGGTGCATAGTCTGCTCCTGCTAAACCTTGAAGGTGGACCGGTCACGCGCGTCGTCACGCGTGTTCGGCGGATAGTTTTCCCACTTATCGTGGTAATAGGCCATGCGATGGTCGCCGTCACCCTTGCGGTTAAACGTCAGGTAGATATTGCGGCGCGCCGCCGGCGACAAATTGGCGGGCGAACCATGCGGCACGTAGCAGTCAAACAGCACCACGTCGCCCGGCGCCGCTTCCACAACCTGGTAATCGTCGGCAGGTTGAAACGGCGGCTCGGCCTCACTGAGCACTTCCCATTCGGGCCCCAGCAAACGCAATTCGTGCCCGCTGTTCTTCCGAAAGCTGACAGCAGCATTGTCGATCCGGTTTTCGTCTACCGCTATCAGCATGGTTACAAAATAGTCCGCATAGGTGCCCCAGCCGGCCGCCTGATCCTGATGCAGCAGATCGGAACGGCAGCCCGGCAATTTGTAATTTGCCTTTTCCTTGAAAAGTACCGGTTCGTCCCGCAGCACTTCCCTGAGCGCCTGCATGACCCGCTCTTGCAGCAGCAGTGCGGTTATCTCCGGACTCTGCTCGCCCAGCAGGTGCTCGGCACGAACCAGCACGGTTTCACCACTGCTGGGACTGGTTTCAAAATAGGTGGCGATGTCATTCTCGGTGCCGTCAGAGTCCCGCAACTGGTCCAGCCATTCCGACAGCAGACGGACTTCGGCCGCGTCATAAAGTGAGCGCACCACCGTGAAGCCATAAGTTCTGAAGTGATCCAGCTCTGCCTGCTCCAGCGCCATCAATGCAACTCCTCTTCCACTGCGTCCTTGTCCTGCAAAACAGGCTGCACCAGCACCCAGGGCCGCACGACTACCGACCACACCAGCGCATTTGCTTCCAGCCACTCCAGCGCCTGTGCATCGCTGACCGGACCAATCCGGCCGTTCTGCATCCAGATCTCAACCTGGTCACGATTGTCGGCAGACATCTGCAGGGCAACCTCTACCAGGTCAAGCTCCGGCGCAACAGCCACCGCATTGCCCTGGGCAAAAAAACGCTGCAGCTCGCGCCAGGCAATCTTTGCCGTTTCCGCATTGATACGCGCCCGTGCCGGGCTTTCGTCGCCGTTCATGGCGCGAATTCTAGCGCGTCAGCCGCAGCCGCGTCAGACCGTCCGCTTCAGCTTTGCGTCCACGGCAGACCTGCCACCTTCCAGCCGCTCACGCTGTTGCGATGCTGCTGTTCATCCAGCTCACCCTCAAAGCCTTCGGCAACGTTGTAACAGCGCGAGTAACCAAGCTGGGTGCATTGCATGGCTGCCATTTTGGACCGGCCGCCTGACTGGCAGATGAAATACACCGGTGCGTCGGCGGCCACAGCCCTTTCTGCCAGAGCTGTCCTGAGCTCGGCCACGAAGTTCTCGTTAACGCCCTGCATGGTGACCCACTGCAGGTAGATCGGCTCCTGTGCGATAGCGGACAAATCCGGCTTGCCGATTAGCTGCCATTCCACCTGGGTACGCACATCCACCAGCACGGCCGCCTTGTTCCGGGCCAGTTCATCCCACGCCTGCTGGCACGTGACATCACCGGCATAGTCGCCCTCGGGCATCTGGAAAGGGGGTTTACCCGCCATGATTTTGCTCCTCAGTTCGTTCTTCGCGTTGTGATTTCAGCAGGAAAGCGACCAGCAATATGACACCTGTCAGCGTGGCCAGCACCAGAAAAGATGACTGATAACCAACCACCCCGCCGCCGCGTGAAGCCGCGACACCACCGACAATGGCAGCGCCCAGCAATTGCCCGACCGCAAGAAACACCGTCAGCAGGCCCTGCGCCGCCGCCCGGTCACCCGGCCCGGCCTCGTTTAGCACAATGTAGCGCAGCGGCGCGCCGAGCAAGCCGGCGAGGCCGAATCCGCCGATAATGCCGCCGATAATGAATAATGCGGTAGTCAATTCCGTCAATGCATAAATCAGCACGCCCGCAAGCACGCAAACCAGCCCAAGTTGCACAATAAGGCGAGAACCCACGCGGTGCAGAATCCTGCCCACCAGCGGCGAAGCGATAGTCATAGCCAGCACCGAGGGCAGCATCAGCCATGCGGCGGTAGATTCGGTGACACCCAGACCGGCAACCGCCAGCGCAGGAAAGAACACCGAACCGCTTTCCACGGTGCCGATACCCGCGGCAATGATCATGGTCAGACGAATCTGCCCGGAGCGAAAAAAGCCAGGTTTGACGATGGGGTCTGTTGCCCGGTTTTCCACTCGCCAGAATATGGGCAACAGCAGAGCCATCAGCACCAGCCAGGGCCAGACACTGACCGAACGCAAACTGGCCGCCGGTGCCGAACTGTCGAAATTAGTGACCGCCACAGCCAGTGAGGCCAGTGCCGCCGACAGGCTCAGCGCCCCTCGCCAGTCGAACGGTTTGAGCTCCTCAGCACCGGCAGTGGGGAGCAGACGCCAGGCAAAAAACAGCAACACGGCCGCGATCGGCAGATTGATCAGGAACAGCCAGTGCCAGCTGAACTGCAACAGAATGCCACCGAGGACCGGTCCGACCAAAAAGGCGAGACCGAACACTGCACCCATTAATCCCAGTGCGCCGCCACGTTTTTCCACCGGGAAGGTGTCGCCGATGATGGCAGCCGCAACCGGGAATATTCCGCCGGCCCCGAAACCCTGAATAGCGCGCCCCGCCATCAGGAATTCAACCGTAGGCGACATGACCAGTAACAGCGAACCGGCAGCAAAGCCGCTTACGCTGATCATGTAAATTGCACGCCGGCCATAGCGGTCCGACATTTTGGCCAGCAACGGCGTACCAACCAGTTGAAACAGGACATAGATGTTGAACAACCAGGACAACTGCCGGTTATTCATGTCGAAATCACTTTGCATGGCCGGCAGTGCCGGACCCACAATGGCGAGGTCGAGCGCACCCATGAGCACGCCGACAAACAACAGCGCCAGTACTTTATTCAGCTTGGCAGGCTCCATGTGCGAAGCATGCACACACAGCAATAATTTGTCGAATCAAAAAAACCGCCCGGATGAAAACCAGGCCGGCTGACTCAGCCGTTAGCAGCCCGCGGTTTCGGTTTGGACGAACTGGTCAGATGCACTCTGCCACGCTTGCCCATGCGGCGCTGATTCATGTCGGCAACAATTGTCGTCACGGCTTTTCGTACGGCCTTGACGCCGCCCTGACGGTAACCGGTGATGGTGTTGTGACCCTGAACGATGGTGTACTTGCACCAGTATTTGCCGGCACCTTCAGCCGGGGGTTCGACGGATTCAACCTTGCCGATAGAAAACGGCGGGGCTTCCTCATGCAGAGGGATGATTTTTTCGGTCATGATAAACAGGCGCCGCTCTTGAGGCGGCTTTATTATTTGCTGGCTAAAAAACGCACAAATGCGAGAAACATCAGTGTACCAGCTGGGCCATAAACACACAAGTAAAAATTAATTAACTTATTGTTTTATAGGTATTTTTCATTTTTCTACGGGCCGCGGTTGTTTTTTTATATAACGATCCGAGAGAGCCTGTCAGCGACCGGCGCGCTCCAGTATTTCTGCGCCGCGCTGGCGATGAAACCGCAGTCTTTCCGGAAACAAAGCCGGGCGCATAGCCATGGACTCGCCTATCTCCAGCACCGCCGGCAGCGCCGCTGTATACGGGCGCCATTGCGGCTCGACGCCGCGGCGATTCGGGTTTCCCGTGCGGGCAAACTGCACCCAGTAACGGCTCATGGCCTGACTGATGACGCGATCCTGCGCGCTGACCGAGCTGATGTCGGCCTCGGTCTCGATAGTCTGCATCACAAAAGCAATGTCATCGGCATGCGCAACGCCCGGCTGGCGGCCGCGCCGGTCGCTGGCCAGGTAAGACAGGTAGTAGCGATAGACCGGCATGCCCTGGGCATCCATCTGTCGCGCCACATAGTCATTCCCGGAGTGAATAATCAGGTCACCGAAAATGGCGTCCTCCAGAGCCGCGCCGGTCAGACCCGGGTACAGATCCTGTTTCTGCTGCCCGGTCAGCAGCCGCGCTGAAAACTCCGGCGAAAAGCCACCGCCGATATTGCGGCCCAGGCTGGCTTCCCAGCTATTGCCGCCCAGCAAATACGGAACCTTGTGCTGTTTCCCGGCACGCAGCAGCAGGCCGACATGATCCGGCAGCAACTCTCCGTCCACAACCGGCGTGTAGCGATCCTGATCCGAAACGGCGCCCAACACATCGGCCGTGCCGGCGGCGCGCAGGGCAGCAGCTATAGCCGCATTGCCAGTGCCATCGCCCGCAACCTGCAGCTTGCGGGCAAACTGCTGTGCCAGCTTGTGCGCCGGCGGCTGGAAACCGGAGCGGCGGTCCGGGTAAGGCTCCGGCGACAGGCCGGTGGACGCGCTCTGCGCTATGGCTTTGTGAAACAGTCCGGCGGCCGGCGGCGTCACCAGCAACAGATTTACCATGTTAGCGCCCGCCGATTCACCAAATATGGTGACATTGTCAGGATCGCCACCGAATGCGGCAATGTTGGTCTGCACCCACTTGAGCGCCGCGACGGCATCCTGTAAACCGTAGTTAGCGGCCACTTCATCGCCGTGCTCCGCAGCCAGCGCCGGATGAGCCAGAAAACCAAATACCGACAAGCGGTAGTTGATGGTGACCAGCACCACGCCCTGCGCGGCAAACTGCGGGCTATTGGTGCGTGCCACATTGCCGGAACCGGTTACAAATCCCCCGCCGTGAATCCAGACCATCACCGGCAGCGCTTTTGCCGGCCGCAGATCCGGCGTCCAGACATTCAATGCCAGGCAATCCTCGCTCATCGGTTGCTGGTTAAACTGCACCGCCTGCGACAGCGGCTGCGCGCAATGCGGCAGATACTCGGTAGCCTGCCGCACTCCATCCCATGCAGGCGCGGGTTGCGGCGGGCGCCAGCGCAACGCGCCGACCGGTGCGGCCGCGTAGGGAACACCCTTAAAACTGTATACGCCCCGCTCCACGCTGCCCTGCAGGGCACCGGTTGCCACGCTTAGCTGCGGCGCTGCGGGCACCATGCTGCAGCCGGCCAGGCTGACAAGCAGCGCCGCGACACCACAACAATGGCGGCTCCATCGCCATCGGCAGGCTGCCATCAGAACATTACCTTTGCGTCGCCCGGTTGCCATGCGGGGTATTTTTGCATTACGGCAGCGAACAAATCACTGTCCAGCAACTGCGCCATCCACTGGTTGAGTTGCGGATACGGTAATTGCCGGAAACCGTCGATATCAACGAAAGCAAACTGCCGGACAAAAGGAAACACCGCAATATCGACGAAGCTCAACCGGTCGCCCAGCAGCCAGCCGCGGGCACACAAGCGCCGCTCCAACTCGTCCAGAAAACGCCGGCAATGCCGTTGCGGGTCCTGCTCACCGATATCGGTATAGCGGTCGGGATACTTGTAGCGATCCAGCCAGATTTTGAAATCGTCATCGTTGGCGCTTATGAGCTGATCGGCATCTGCCAGATCAACGTCCAGCCAGCCATCCGGATCGTGCTGCGCCAGCGCCCAGCATGGCTGCGGGTTTGTCCCGCAACACCACTTCACGCAGTTCGCAGGTGATGCCGGCATAACGCAGAGTAAGCCGCGCACGCATCGCATAGGGGCAGCGGCGAAAACTGTATAAAATAGCGGTCCCGTCAGACATCCCGGGATTATAGAACGCCTGCCCGCAACCGCCATGAAGACCTGTATCGCCGCCTTGTATCGCTTCGTTGCCCTGAACGACCATGCTGAATTGCGTGAACCGTTGCTGCAGCAAATGGAGTCACTCGGTATCCGCGGCACGCTGCTGCTAGCCAATGAAGGCATTAACGGCACCATTGCCGGCAGCGCAGCGGCAATAGACGGTCTGCTCGACTGGCTTGCCGGCCACCCGCAATTCGGCAACCGGCTGGACGGCATGGATGTCAAAAAGTCCTGGAGCAACGCAATTCCCTTTTTGCGCACCAAGGTCAAGCTCAAAAAGGAAATCGTCACAATGGGAGTTGCCGGTATTGACCCGAATCGTTCCGCCGGCACCTACGTCAAACCGCAGGACTGGAACCAGCTGATCAGTGACCCGGATGTCGTCACCATCGACACGCGCAATGACTATGAGGTGCGCATCGGCACCTTCAGGAACGCGCTGAACCCGCATACGGAAAGCTTCCGGGAATTTCCCGAGTACGTAAAACAGACGCTGGATACAGCTAAGCATCGCAAAATTGCCATGTTCTGCACCGGCGGCATCCGCTGTGAAAAATCCACTGCCTACCTGAAGGAACTGGGTTTTACAGAGGTCTATCATCTGCAGGGCGGTATTCTCAAATACCTGGAAGAGGTACCGCCTGAGGAGTCACTCTGGGAAGGCGAATGTTTTGTGTTCGATGAACGCGTTGCCGTTGATCATGCCTTGCAGCCCGGCCATTACACCCAGTGCCATGCCTGCCGCGCGCCTCTCAGTGAAGCAGACCTGGAGAGCCGCTATTACACGGCCGGTGTGAGCTGTCCGTATTGTCATGCCGAGACCAGCGCAGCACAGCGCGAACGCTTTCGCGAACGACAAAAACAGATGGCGCTGGCCCGCCAACGCGGCGAACAGCATCTGGGTGACGATATGGAGCAGGTTCGCCGCCGCCGGCAGGCCGAAAAAATCGCCGCCAAGGACCAGCAGCGCACCGCCTCGCGCGACTAGTTAAGCGGCCAAATCCAACCTGCAAACAGCAAAGCGCTGCGCTGCCGCTGCTATCCGGTTTGGTGTTATCTGTATCCGGCACCGGCAACTTATCCTGCCGCTCTACATCAGGACATACGCATGGACTCTATGAACATGAAGCAACAGCTCAGAACCCTTGCTCTCGCAACGCTTACTGTCGGCCTGACGCTACCGGCTCTGGTATCGGCCGGGGCGCACGGTGATGCCAAACCGTCAAAAATCGATGAACTCCCGGTGCGCAGCGGCGACTGGACTGCTGCGGAAATTGCCAAGGGCCGCGAGCAGCTGATCGCCGCCTTTGATGCCGCCTGGATTCGCATTATTGCCAGCGGGCGCGATCAGGAAGTTCTGCAAACCGAACCTGCCAATATGCCCGGCGCCTCGCAAAGCTACATGGTGCGCCTGGTGGATTGCCTGCCGCAGCCGGAAATCGCGCCGTGGCCCGAAAAGCCGGTCGGCATGTTCAAAGACATACTTGATACCGGTGTAATTCGGCAGCTAACCCAGGGCGTGCCGTCAACCCAGGCCAATACGGCCTGGTATTTCTCTGGAATCAGTCAGAAATACCAGGAAATGATTCTTGAAGAAATTAATAAACAGTATGACGTTGACCTGAAAGTCGAAACGGTAGTGCTGCCGCCGGGACGCCTGCCGGCCACCTCGCTGCTGGTGGCAGGGAAAATCGATTTTATTTCACAACTCAACGCACTGGGTGGTAACACTCAGGAAATGCGCCGGCGCACCTCACGCCGTTTCAGCTGCACCATGAGCGCATCCAGCCAGTTTATTCACATACCTGAAGAATCGAAACTGGTCGAGGAGATCACCAGCCTGAACGATCTGATCGCCAGGCCGAACGTGCGCATCTGTGCGGGACCGCTGACAACGCAAACGGCCCGGGCCTTCATGCCTGAGCACACCGTTAAAACCAAATACATTAATGACCTGACGGCCTGCGACAAAGACATCAAACAGGGCAAGCTGGATGTAATCATGAACCCGCTGCACGATCTGTCCGTCGGCGGCATCAAAGGCTACAAGTCAGTGCATACCCTGATCGTAGCCGGTACTCCGCTATGGGTAGCGCTGGAAGGAATCGAATGCGAGGACGACGGTAACCCACGCACTGAAGATGCCTGCCATCGCGTGGATCCGCTGTAGACGCAACGCCACCTGTTAATAAAAAAGCCCGCTTGCAGCGGGCTTTTTTATTCAGGCTGCCGCCGGTGGCAGCTTAAAGGCCGTTTCCTCAAACGCCGGCAAATTGCGCATACGTTCGCGCCAGGCCTTCAGGTTGGGCAAATCCGCATAGTCGAACTTGTCTGCGTTGGAAGTCAGGGTGTAGGCGGCAATCGCAAAGTCCGCGACCGTAAGGTCGCCGGTGATGTACTCCTTGCCGGCCAGCTGGCCGTCCAGCACCGCCAGCAGGGGCTTAACGTCTTCCTCGGTTTTGTCGCCTGTCTTAACCGCACCCATCATGGGCATCAGGTGGGCGCTCTGCCAGTGCAACCAGCGATCAATGTCGGCGCGACCCTGTGTGTCGGTCGGCAGGGCATGCGTCTCGGGGAACTTGCGCGCCAGATACGTCAGGATCGCATTCGACTCCCACAGCACGAAGTCACCGTCGATCAGGACCGGCACTTTCTGCATGGGGTTCAGCTTGGTGAATGCTTCGCCTTTATGCTCCTGCCGTTTAAAGTCAACCTGCCGGACTTCGACCGGCAATTTAAAATGCTTGATAAATGCAACAACCTTGCGGTTATTTGGCGTAATCGTAAAAGCAATCAGTTCCATATCAGCTCCCTCCCGTTACTCATATTGTACGGGTTCTCCGTTCCAGCGGATGCTCTGCCCGCTTTGTTCCATAGTGGCATTGTCCAGTATGGCTATCATACCGGCAACGCTGTCTTCCACTGCAACCGCATTCTGCACTGTTCCCGGCGCCTCGTCATGGGTAGGTACGCGGCCCGGCATCAGGGTAATCACCTTGACGCCCTGCCGTTTCCAGCGAATCGCCATTTCCACCTGTAACGCATCGAGTGCCGCTTTGGAGGTTTTGTACAGGGAAAAACCCGGTACCGGAATCCCGTGTTTACCTCGCCCGGTGGTCAGCGCCGAGATAACCTTGCGGTCGCCTTTTTTGATGTTCTTGTAAAACGCCTCGGCGACCTTCACCGGCCCGGCGGCATTGGTGCGATAGAACCGGTCGAACTCATCATAGTCAATGGTGCCGATCATCTGGCCGCGATCCGGGCCACGCATCAACCCGGCGTTGTTCACAATGATATCGATGGGTTGTTCGGCATAACGTGCGGCCAGTGCGTCTATCCCTGCGTGGTCGAGCAGGTCAAGCCTTTCGACCGCAATTTGCGGGTTTGCTTCCGCCAGTGCCTTAAGTTCCGACGCCTTGGCCGGACTGCGGCAGGTTGCAATTACATTCCATCCGGCAGCAGCGTATTGGCGCACAAACTCAAGACCGATGCCGCGATTGGAACCGGTGATCAACACCGTCGGCGCGGCAGCACTAAACTCGGCCGCCTGCGCGGTGGGCGCGAGGCATCCGATCGCCAGCGCATAAAGCAGCATCAATTTTTTCATGATTTCTCCTGGCTATAGCCCTCTAGTGGTTGCCCTCTAGCCGGCCTCGCGGCCGGCGACAGTTTCTGCCCAGTAGGTATTGCCTTCATCAAAGCGCGACGGCCAGCGTGCCCCCACGCGCGGATTGAACATCAATACCAGCGCAAAGCACTCGGACAACTCGCCGTCTACACCGGGCACACCGGACATGGAGTAACACATCTCGGTATCGCGGCCATCCTCACCGCGGGTATACCAGGTGCCGCTGGCGCCCTGCGCGCTGGTGATTGTCTTGTCCCTGTTGAACCAGGCATCAATGATTTCCACCTTGCCGTCAACTTTGATTTCGTAGCGGGTCGTGGTGCTGAACAGGAACGTCCAGTAGTCAGGATGTGCATCGCCCTCGAGCGGATGCGGCCGCCCCTGCAGGAAACCGTAGCGAATATTCAGGTCATCCCGGCCCTTGACGGGCTTGAAGCTGCCCGCCTCGGCGCCGAACTGCAGATCCTTCTCCACCTTGGGGGGAATGCAATGCATCCATTCATAAGGATGCACGCCGACGCGCTCCAGCGCATAGCAGAAATTGCGCTTATCGCGCATGCGCCAGATACCCTTAAGGCCGCGGTTGTTGCCGGTGATGGTGCCATCTGCGTTGAAATAAGCCACAAAAGAATAGGTTTGGCCGCCTTCGCGATCCAGTGTGAACTTGATGGTATTTTCTGTATACAGCGACCAGAACTCGGGTTGGTTAGCCGCCAGCTCGCCGTCCAGTCCACCCATGCCGCCGGTCTGCTTTTCGGCCTTATCCCAGTCCACCGACCCGCTGGCACGCATGACAAATGCCGTCAGCTCCATAACTTTGTCGGCCGGAATATTTACTGCCGGCATGCGGTTGCCCGGTATGGTTGCACCGGGGTCCGCCACATATTGCGCGAACAACTCCGGGCTCCAGTCGCGGCCGTCCTGACGCAATGCGTCTGAATACTCGTAGCCGGCCTTGCTGCCCACCTTCCGTTTAAAAAGTTCATGCAGGTTCGGGCCGGCCATGTCCGCCGCACCCTGACGCGCGGTATGGCAAAACGCACAATACTGCTGCCAGGCCTGTTCACCGCTTACCGGATCCAGAGCCTGCAATTCAGCCTCCGTAAATCCCTGCTGGGCGGCAACCGGAATCGTTACCGGCAGCAGTAGCAGCGACAACCAGAAATACTTGTACGAGCGAGCCCACATAGCTTTGTTC
>JAUIEY010000229.1 GCA_030429685.1 Gammaproteobacteria bacterium | reverse complement strand
TGCCAAAAAATGCTGCGATGCTGACCAGCGTACCGGTGTAGATGGCACGCGCCACCCAGCCGGCCGGTTTGGCGGTGGTCGAGAACCACCACGCCGAGACCAGCAGCGGCAGCAGAAAACCGATACTCATGCGCGCAATGGCGGCACCGCTGGCGGCGTTGTCACCACTGCGCATAAAGCCGTCCAGCCGCGGCCCGGACCAGTCGTTAAGAAAAAACTCGGCAATTGCCCAGTTGAGGTTGCTGCAAACAAAAAAGCCGACCAGAAAGGTCCAGATAAAACGTCCGGTGGTGACATTCAGCATGTGGTAATTCCTTAGAACTTGATGACGGGCGGGTTGTTGGCAAAGCTCCACACGTCAAACGGGACGATGCTGCTCGCAAAGGGGTCGGAGAATAGCTGATCAATCAGCCAGCGCCGTCGCATCTCATCCTGCGCGGCTATGTCGGCGGCCGTGAACTCGTCAGCGGCACGTTCCCGCACGATATCCATGTAAGTGCCGACAAAACGGTCGAACAGCCCGGCAATAAAGCGGATGCTGGCTTCCGGATCACCGGGATATACCGGCGGGCCGTAAAAGCTCACCCCGGAGCAGGCCGGCTTGCGGCGAAATTCGCTGCGGGTGTCGTGGGTGCCCTTGCAGATCAGCTGCCGGTAAAGTGCCGGGTCTTTGCCGGCAGCAGCAAAATAGTCGTCGGTGATCTGTTTCAGCAGCGCCAGATCTTCCTCGACGCGAGTGCCCGGCATCACGCCGAGCCAGCCGCCGGTCTGCACCGAGCCGTCGTCGAACATCCCCATCACAATCGTGGCGTGCAGCATGCCGACCAGCGGGGTTTTGGGATGCATGTCGAGTGAGTAAAAACGTTCCCAGTTGACGATGCGATCGCCGCGGCTGGGCGGCAGCTTGTTACTGTCGGACAGCATGCGGCCGGCTTTTTCCATCACATCGCCGCGGGCCACGCGCAATTCATAGTCAGACCATTCATTTTCAACGAAGCGGTCTTCAACCGTTGCGGTGGCGTTCATGGTTGCCACCTGGCCGAAATACTTTTCGTCCATGACGGTAGTGAAATCGTTATAGAAGTGCTGCAGCCGTGCGCGGTCGGCTTCATTCAGCCGGTTCTCGGCTCCGCCGCCACCGGTGTGACCACCGGCCAGTGCCATTGCCGGCAACAGCAATGCCGCTGCCAGCGCACCCATCCACCGTTTGCCCGCAATGTTTTGCATGCTCAGCCCCTGTCCTGATTGTTGTCCGTAAGCCCGCTGGCTGTATCCAGAATACGCATGGCCAGCTCGCTTGCCACGCTGCCGGCACAGATCGCGCAGCGGTCAAGGTACTGTAGCAAATTGGCCTGTGCCGCCGCGCGGCTTTGCGCTCCGCGCTGCAGCGGCACCAGTGCGGCCAGCATTAACTGTTCAACGTGTTCACCGTCCAGTTCCAGGGCCTGCACGCGGGGCCGAAATACCTGAATTAACTCCGGGTCCGCGCCGCGCGGGTTGTGCTTCAGGGTGCGGCGAATGGTGCGGACCGGTTCCACCACATCCGCCTGCCACGGTCCGGTGACGGCCATGGCCTGGTTGAGTTCGTCCGCGGTCAGTTCGCCCGGACCTTCCATGCCGCACCAGATGCAGAACAACACCAGATTCACGTCCAGACCGTGCTCGTCCTGCAAGGTCAGGCTGGCTTCCTGCACGCCCGGTTGCGCGTACAGGCGCAGCGAGTAATTCCAGAAAGGATGATCAGGAAATGCGTTGGCCATTGCTCGGTTGCGCAGTGCTTGCTGCTGCCGGTTGCCGGAGTGGATTGGTAGCCTTACATTATCGGCACCGGCCAGCAACAAGGACAACAACAAAATGGAATCCCATGACCAACAGGCAGGCGGCCAGACCGCCCCGAAAACTGTTTTAATCGTCGGCGCCACCGGCTACATCGGCAGTGCTGTGGTCGCCGAGGCAGTAAAGCAGGGCCACGAAGTGATCGCGGTGACGCGTTCGCAAAAAGGCGATGACCAGTTTCCCGGCGCCACCGCGGTGCAGGCTGACGTTACCGACCCGGCGTCCATTGCCAAGGCATTCAACAAACCGATTGATGCGGTGATCTCCTGCCTGGGTTGTCACTCGGGCATTGCCAAAGATTTCGATGCCATTGACTATCAGGCTACGCTGAACGTGTTGCATGCTGCGCTGGCTAACAACACCAAAGAGTTCATTTTGTTGTCGGCCATCTGTGTGCGGCGACCGGAACTGCCGCTGCAGCTCGCCAAGCTTAAATTTGAAGACGAGCTGATGCGCTCCGGTATCAACTACACCATCGTCCGGCCCACCGCATACTTCTGGGTATTCGATTCACAGGCAAAACTCATTGCCAAGGGCCGGCCGGCATTTTTAATCGGCAGCGGCAACCAGTCAGTGCACAACCCGATCTCGCAGGCAGACCTGGCCGAGTTCATGGTCGGCAGTATCGGTAATCTGGAACGTCGTGACCGCGTGTTTGTGATCGGCGGACCGGAAGTGGACGGCAATGTCATCAGTTACAAGCAGGCCATTACCATGCTGTTCGAGGCCATGGGTAAAGAGCCGCGCTTCATCAGCGTGCCGGAATGGGCCTTTGTCTCGGTGATCAACATTACGCGCTTTCTCGGCCTGTTCTCGTACAAGATCGGTTCGTTCGCCGAGTTGCTGAAAATCATCTGGTACTACATGCGCTATGACATGCGGGCGGAGGGCTACGGCACCATGACTTTCCGCGATCATGCGATGAACAACATCGAGCGCCTGACGGTGAAGACCGGCAAAGCCTGAGGCCAGGCCATTCCGGGCATTATGGTAAAACGGAACAAGTGCGCTCGTACGAGTGGCGTAGCATAGGAAGTAATATCCGTGTTGCGGCTGCTCAGCAGCCCGCTTGGGGGGAACACGCATGAAAACCGCTTTACCTTTATCGCTGTTGTTGATCGCCGGCGCGGCTCAGGCAGCAGATGTAGAAATATCAATCGAAAGAATCGGCCTGGTCGATTTTGCCCACACTCGCTTTCCTGGTTATTACCACTACAGCATTCTGACAACCGGGCAG
>JAUIEY010000228.1 GCA_030429685.1 Gammaproteobacteria bacterium | reverse complement strand
TCAGGTAAACGTCGTGGGCGAGGCCGGTGCGGTCATCGACTCGGCGGCCGTCAATGCAACCGGTGAGACCGACGGGGCTGAGTAAGGGGTAGTCCGGTGGTGCAATCAGTCGATCATTCTGAATACGAGCTGTCACTGACTGATCGCGTCACCACGTTGCCGAATAACATCGAGGCTGAGCGGGCCCTGCTCGGCGGGTTAATGCTCAGCTCGCAGGCATGGGACCATATAAATGGTCGGGTGTCGGCGGCGGATTTTTACCGCCCGGATCACCGCATCATTTTCGAAGCGTTGGCCGCGCTGGCTGAGCGCAATGAACCGCTGGACGCAGTTACTGTTGATGACTACCTGAACAGCATCGGCAAAAGCGTCGAAGCCGGCGGGCTTGAATATATCAGCGGGCTGGTGACCAACACGCCCAGTGCCGCCAATATAACCACCTACGCCGATATTGTTCGCGAACGTTCCCTGATGCGCAGCCTCAAGGAAGTCGGCGATGACATCGTGCGCAGTGTGTTCCATCCGGAAGGGCGCACCGGTCAGCAACTGGTGGGCGATGCCGAGCAAAAAGTTTTCGATATTGCCGAAAAAGGCGTGCGCGGCAAGCGTGACTTTGTGGCGCTGCACGACGTCTGCGGCGGCATGGTGGACCGTCTCGACAATCTGCATCGGGCCGGTGCCGACATCACCGGGCTGTCTACGGGATACAAGCGGTTTGATGAAATCACCCAGGGTCTGCAGGGCGGCGATCTGATTGTGCTGGCTGGTCGGCCGTCGATGGGTAAAACCACGCTGGCGCTGAATATCGCGGAAAATGCCGCATTTGATGCCAGCAATCCCACCGGGGTGGCGGTGTTCAGCATGGAGATGTCCACAGAGCAACTGGCCCTGCGATTTGTTTCGTCGCTCGGCAAGGTCTCGCAAAGTCACCTGCGCAATGGCAAATTCTCGGATGCCGACTGGCCCAAGATTACCGGTGCTTTGGGCCTGATGGGTCAGGCGCCTGTTTATATTGATGATACGCCGGCATTGAGCCCTGCGGATTTGCGCTCGCGCGCGCGGCGTTTGCAGCGGCAGCACAAAAACATCGGGCTGATTGTGGTTGACTACCTGCAGTTGATGCAGGTGCCGGGCACCAGCGAGAACCGCACCAACGAAATCTCGGAGATTTCGCGCGGCCTTAAGGCGCTGGCGCGTGAACTCGAAGTGCCGGTTATTGCGCTGTCGCAGCTTAATCGCAGTGTCGAGCAGCGCACCGAAAAAATCCCGGTGATGTCGGATCTGCGTGAATCGGGAGCGATCGAGCAGGATGCCGATCTCATTATTTTTATCTACAGGGAAGAGGTGTACAAACCTGAGTCAAGCAAGAAAGGCCAGGCCGACATCATCATTGCTAAACACCGCAATGGCGAAATCGGTGAGTTTCCGCTGACTTTTCTTGGCCAGTACTCGCGTTTCGAGAATTTTGCTCCGACCTTCGAAATCCCTGCGTCAGATCAGGATTTCTAGTGACAGATACGGCTGTCGCAGTCATACATACTGCCGCAATTCGACACAACCTGGCACGGCTTAAAACAGCAGCCGCGGGTTGCCCGGTGCTGGCAGTGATCAAGGCGAATGCCTATGGTCACGGGCTGGCACAGATAGCGAAACTGCTGGGCGACGCGGACGCACTGGGCGTGGCGCGAGTCGCTGAAGGTGTGCGGCTAAGGGATGCGGGTGTCGCGCAGCGAATTGTAGTGCTCGAAGGCTGCAGCAGCGCGGCAGAATTGCAGGCGGCTATCCGCCACAGGCTTGATATTGTCATCCACGATCAGGCGCATTTCGGCCTGCTGGCAGCCGCGTCCGAGGAGGCCGCGGTCACGGCCTGGCTGAAAATTGATACCGGCATGGGGCGGTTGGGTTTTGCGCCGGAAGAGGCGCGCGATTGCCTGCAGCGCCTGGCCGGCTTGCCGGTGGTGCGCGACGAGGTTGCAGTGATGACCCATCTGGCGTGCTCGGATGATCCTGACAGCCCGGTTACCATGGAGCAGCTGCGTCGTTTTGGTGCCGCCATCGGTCAGTACGCCGGGGATGTCAGTGTCGCCAATTCCGCCGGTGTGTTGCTCTGGCCACAGACTTTCGAACGATCGCTGGATCTCGATTACAGCGGCAACAACTGGGTGCGGCCGGGTCTGGCGCTGTTCGGTGCCTCGCCGATACGTGGTAAAAGCGCGCGGGACCTGGGACTGCTACCGGCAATGAGTTTCGAGACGCGTTTGATCGCGGTTAAAACCATCAAACGCGGTACCAGCGTAGGTTACGGCGGCAAGTGGCGCGCGGCGCGCGATACCGTTATAGGCGTCGCTGCGGTGGGCTATGGCGATGGCTACCCGCGGCACCTTAAATCGGGTACGCCGGTACTGGTCAATGGCCGGCGCGTAGCGCTAATCGGGCGGGTGTCAATGGACATGATCAGCCTCGACCTGACTGATGTGCCGGTGGCAGCGGTCGGCGATCCGGTGGTGTTATGGGGTCGGCATCTGCCCATTGAAGAAATTGCCGCACGCGCCGGCACCATTCCCTATGAACTGATGTGCGGTATAGCGGAACGGGTCGAGCACCGCTACGTCGAAGGCAGCGAACAGCCGGCGGACATGCCGGTTAGCTAACGCCGGCAGCTAGCTGGTAAAAAAGCCCATCTTGATGCCGATCAGCTCGACGATGTCATTGTCATGCAGCTGCCGTGCCTGAGAACCCAGCGGTTCGCCATTGATTTTTGGCGGGTTGTCGGGCTTTTTATTTTCCACCAGCACAATGAAGTAGCCTTCGCTGCGCTTGGTTACGGCAATTACCTGGGCGCCCGGGCTGCCGAGCGTTGTCAGCGCTTTGTTTAATTCCACTTCGCGGCCCGCAAACTTGCCATTCATGACCTGCATCTTGGCGTTTTTAAGCGGTTGCGGTGACGGCGGCGCGGCTACCGCTGCTTCAGCCTGGCCGGCTTCTTCGGCGACCGCTGCCGCAGAGGCTCTGGCGGCAGCTTTTTGCAGCTCTTCCTGCGAGCTGTTGATGATCATGGTGCGAGCGAATTCATCATCCTGCTC
>JAUIEY010000012.1 GCA_030429685.1 Gammaproteobacteria bacterium | reverse complement strand
GTTGGCCATAGTTCTGCCGCGCCTCATCGAGAGCCGCGCAGAGCTGCCGGCCACCTTGCAGCATGCGTGTCGTTGAACGGCTAAGAAAGTCTGCCGAGACGTTTTGCAGTGCCCGGTTCCTGACCGCACTGACGTTCTGCCAGCGCTGCCAGTCCTGCTGCCACTGCTGGTCGTCCGGTGTCACCACCGGTGCAACAATAACCTGCGGATCGGCAAGAATAATGGATTCCAGACTGACGGCCGGGGCAACTGCGGTGAGATGCGCAAAAACATTGCGGCCGCCGCAAAGCCCGATCAGCTCATCTATGACATGCTGACCGCTGACGGTGAAATATGGCTGGGCGGATACCTGGTAAAACACCCGCAATGCAGCGCGTCCCTGATAAGCGGCTCGCAGCTCCCGTATAGCGCGGCGAAATTCTGTTGCAACCCGCTCGGCCTCTGCAGCGGAACCGGCCAGGGCGCCGATCCGTTCGACCTGCGCGGCAATGTCATCGAGTGACCGCGCTTCAAATTCTTCCACGCGGTAGCCCTGCGCACGCAGCCGGTCTATGGCACTGCGCGGGTTGCCGCTGCCCCACGCCAGAATCAGATCGGGCCGCAGCAGGCGCAATGCCTCATAGTCAAACCGGAAGGCGTCGCCGATGCGCGGCAGTTTGGCAGCGGCAGCAGGGAAATCACTGTATGCAACGGTACCCACCAACTGCTCGCCGGCCCCCGCTGCGTAGACCAGCTCGGTAAGGTTGGGCGCCAGGGTCACAATGCGCAATGCCTCTGACGCTGTTACCTGACCCGGGAATACAACCTGCACCAGCAGCAGCATTAAAGCGCGCTGCCAGCCGCGCATCGGGCCGCCGGCGCCCATCCCGGTCAGCTTATCCAGTCGTACAGCGTGAACAGCGCCAGTGCCGGACACCAGATCATCCACAGGGTGCGGGTAACCAGATCGAGGGCAATACGCGCCCGCTCACTGACATTGCCCGGCTCGCGTTTGGCAGCAGCTCCGTGACCGACCGCGCCGAGCAACAGATCGGCATCGCGCGGTATTACCTGCGTGGCAGCCGGGCGGTAACTGCGCCAGGCCTGCATGGCCTCGTCGTAATTGCCCGCCAGAGTGTAGCCGGCTGCCAGCAGCCTGGCAGGCAGCCAGGCCAGCACGCTGTGCACCAGCAGCACCGCGTGCACATACAGCGGCGCGTCGTCCATAGCCACGGCCCCGCAGCGGCGGATAGCCGCGCGGCGCATCAGATCGACCACCCGGAACAGCCAGGCGCCGGCAGCACCCAGCACGATAAACCAGAACACCACGGCGAATATGCGGTTGTTAGCCTGCGCGTAAACAGCATGCTCCACCACCGGAATGGCCTCTTCCTGCGGCGGTGTCTGCTCCAGCAATTCAGTCGCCACGGCTGCAATCGCTGCCTCATCACCCGCCGCAATCGCCGCCCGGTATTCCTGAACTTCTTCATGCAGATCGCGCGGCCCCAGACAAAACAGCAGCACCACCACGGCAAAAAGGAATGAAGGAATATAGGCGAGTCGATCGGCCAGCGCGATTTCGGCTGCGGCTACGGGAAGCACCAGCAGTGCGGCCAGCAGCACTGCTACTACGATAGCAAGTTCCTTTTTCAGCTCTGCGGCGCGCGCGTATACCGCGTTGAAAATGAAATCGAGCCAGCGGAACTCACGCAAATGAAACAGCTGCGTCAACAAGCGCTCGACAGCCAGACCGATAATCAGCGCCAGAAAGTTCATAGGCCGATTATGAACGCCGTCCGCATCAGATGCTAACCGGCGGCCTGCCGCGCCAACAGACTGCGCAGACGGCGCCAGTCAAATGCCGGGCCCGGGTCGGTCTTGCGGCCGGGCGCTATGTCACTGTGACCAACAATCTCCGCTTCTGCCAGTGATTTGAGGCCAGCGCGCAGACAGCCAATCAGCGCCGCCAGTTTTTCATACTGGACGGATTCATAGGGAATCTCGTCAGCGCCTTCCAGCTCAATGCCGATGGAAAAGTCATTGCAGCAAGCGCGGCCGCAATAAACGGACTCACCCGCGTGCCAGGCTCTTTCAGTAGTCGGTACAAACTGCACCAGTTCGCCATCGCGGCGAATCAGAAAATGCGCCGATACCTGCAGGCCGTCGATCTCTTTAAAATAGGGATGCGCGCCGGCATCAAGTTTGTTGGTAAACAGCTGATCTATCCACGGACCGCCAAACTCGTCCGGCGGCAGCGAAATGCCATGCACCACAATCAGCTCCGGCCGGCAATGCGGCGGGCGCGGATCGCGGTTGGGCGAATCCAGCTGGCGGGCTTCGGCCACCCGGCCGCTGACAGGATCAAACTTGTACATGGGGATATTCTGCCAGACATTGTCATGAACGCATCCTTGCTGCACGATGCCAGCCTATGCGTGAAGTCCGGATATACAGTCCCGTGCCACTGCGGGACGACAGTCAGGTTGAACTCGATGACAACGCTGCGCGGCATATTCTGCAGGTACTGCGCCTGCAGGAAGGGCAGCCGCTGACACTGTTTGACGGCAGTGGCGGTGAGTTTCCCGCCGTCATCGCCGGCACGGCGCGTAAACGTGTGACGGTAACAACCGGAAAACGCCGCTCGGTGGAACGCGAATCAACCCTGCAAATTACCCTTTGGCATGGCCTGTGCAGGGGTGAACGCATGGACAACGTACTGCAGAAAGCTACCGAGCTGGGCGTGCAGATTGTTCAGCCGCTGTTGTCCGAACGATCCATGGTCAAGCTGGACGCTGCGCGGAGCGCAAAAAAACTGTCGCACTGGCAGGGTGTAGTCGCCAGCGCCTGCGAACAGTGCGGGCGCAACCGCCTGCCGGAAGTCCGCGCGCCGGCGACGCTCGACCGGTTGCTGCCGTCGGTTGCCGGTTACGCCTGTGCTGTGCTGCTTGACCCGCGCGCCAGACAACCGCTCGGCATCGCGCTGCGGGAATTGCCGGCAACCAGCCGCCTGATTTTATGCTGCGGACCAGAGGGTGGTTTCAGCGCTGCGGAGATCGCGGCTGCACAGGCAGCAGGCATGCAGATAGCTCACATGGGGCAGCGCATTCTGCGCACCGAAACCGCGCCGCTCGCTGCGCTGGCAATAGCGCAGCAGCTGGCGGGCACTCTCGATCAGCCGGGCACGGACCCAGGCACGGCCTGAGTCACGCCGCGGCAAGCGCCGCAGTAATGCAGGTTTCCAGCATTTCCAGATCCGGAATCAGGGCGTGTTCGCTGAGCATGTTAATACGGCAAATAACGGGAGCGGCTTCCGCAGCCCGGTAATCCTGATCCAGCTGCACCACTTCGCTGTTGACGCGCACCATTTGCGGGAAGCCCTGGGCCAGCACGCCGTAAGGCGGGCATTCCGCGGCGCCGCTGAGAGGATTGAAAATTACCACCCGGGTGCGGCCGCCGGCGGCGGGTGGCTGCAGGCCGAGCAATGTCTCGTAAGAAACCACCGGCACGTCGCGCTCACGCCAACCAATGGTGTCGCACAACCAGCTATCGGCAGTGGCAGCGTCCGTGGGGGTGTACCGCACAACCTCCGCAACACAGCTGCGCGGAATAATCAGCCGCTCTTCCCGCAAAGGAATCAGCAGACTGTATAGCTCTTCGCCTACCAGCGGCATCGGCTAATCCACCGCGCTCTCGGGTTCGGCCGCGGCAGTCGCCGGCGTGTCGCCGAGCAGTTTACCGATGGCTTCCAGCATCTCGTGCTCCTGATAAGGTTTGCCGAGATAGTCATTCACACCCAGCTCAATGGCGCGGGCGCGATGTTTTTCACCCGAACGGGATGTCACCATAATGATGGGCAGGTCAGCAGTAGCGGGGTTGGATCGCACGCGACCGGCAAATTCATAGCCGTCCATGCGCGGCATCTCCACGTCCAGCAGCACAATGCGCGGCTGGTGATCCTGCAACAGGTCCAATGCCTCGATACCGTCCTTGGCTGTCAGCACCCGCATGCCATTGCGCTCCAGCAGGCGCTGTGTAACCCGGCGCATGGTGATCGAATCGTCCACCACCAGCGCCAGCGGCGGCAGATTTTCTTCTTCTTCGCGCAGCAGTTCTTCCGGATCGAAATCCGGCACGGGCATGCGCACGATAGCAGCGGCATCCAGAATCACCACAATGCGCCCGTCGCCCAGTATGGTAGCGCCCGCAATACCGCGAATGCCGGCCAGCTGCGGCCCGACCGGCTTGATAACTATCTCGCGGGCATCGGCAGTGTCGTCGGTGATCAGAGCAGTGGAGTTCTCACCGGCGGCAACCAGAATGATGGATACGTTCTCCTGTTCCGCCGCAATCCGCGCCGGACCCAGGCCGAGGTAAAGTCCCAGATGCCGCAGACGGTAACGTCGCCCGCCGTATTCCACTGCCGGGTCATCCTCTGCCATGCGTGCTTCGTATTCAGCACGGGAAATTCGCACCACCCCTTCAACGGTAGGCAGTGGCAGGGCAAAACTCTCGGCGCCGGCGCGCACCACAAAGGCCTGGGTAATAGCCAGCGTATAGGGCAGCCGCACCGTAAAAGTACAACCCTTGCCGGCCGCGGTTTTTATCCCCAGCGTGCCGCCCAGTTTGCCAATTTCGTTGACCACGACGTCCATGCCGATGCCGCGGCCGGCCGACTGGGTCAGCTTGTCTGCGGTCGACAGGCCGGACTGCAGGATTAACTGCGCCAGTTCTTCCTCACTGAGTTCCTGCCCTTCGCGTATGACATCGTTGGCCAGTGCCTTGGCCCTGACGGACTCGAGATCGACACCGGCACCGTCGTCGGCAACATCAATAAGCACGTGCGAGCCTTCGCGCCGGAATGCAATGACAATCGTGGCCGTTTCCGGTTTGCCGGCGGCCTTGCGCTGGTCCGGCGCTTCAATGCCGTGAATAACCGCATTGCGCAGCATGTGTTCGAACGGCGCCAGCATGCGCTCCATAACCTGGCGATCCAGCTCTCCACTGCTGCCGCGCACTTCCAGCTCGACCTGCTTGCCGCTTTCCTGCGCCTGCTGGCGCACCAGCCGCTGCAGACGCGGTACATGCTGCTCGAAGGGCACCATGCGCGTGCGCATCAGTGTGTCCTGCAGTTCGGATGTGATGCGTTGCTGCTGCGACAGAATGGTCTCTGTGTCAGATGCGATATTCTGCAGCAGGTCTTTCAGACTGCTGACGTCGCTGGCGGTTTCACCCAGCCCCCGCGACAACTGCTGGATGGTGGAATAGCGGTCCAGCTCGAGCGGATCGAAATCCGCATCGGCGTCGCTGGCTTCACTCTGGTGCTTGAAGAGAATCTGGGCTTCGGTTTCCATTTCCAGCAAGCGCAACTGTTGCTGCAGACGCTGCACGGTCTGACCGAGCTCATCAAGGTTGAACTGAATCGAACTCACCTGCTGCTTGAGCCGTGAATGCGAAATACTGATTTCGCCGGCATTGTTGAGCAGGTCTTCCAGCATTGCCGAATCAACGCGCGCCATTTCCTTGCGCTGCGCAGCCTCCGGCACTGCGGCAGCCGCCGGGGCAAGTGCGTCAGGCAATGGCTGCGGTCGTTCCGGCGCCTTGCCGCTGATGAGATCCTGCGCCAGCGCACCGAGTTCTTCGGGTTCGGGAATTTGCAGCGGCGCATCGTCACCGGGCGGCTGGTCTGACAGTGCCTCGTCCGCGGCGGGCTCTGCCTCAATTGGTTCTTCTGCAGCGGGCTGCTGCTCGGGAGGTTCTTGCTCGATTGATTCTTCGCCGACCTCCGCAGCGGCTGCCGGTGCCTCGACACCCGGATCAAATCCGCCCAGCGGCGTTACCAGGGTTGCCTGCGAGGCAATAGCTATGCGCCCCAGCAATTCGCTATCCGCCGGCACCAGCGCTCCCTCCAGTACCCGTTCGCGCATGCGATGCAGCTCATCAATACTCAGCTGCAGCAACTCCTGCATGTCACTGTCAAAACCGCTGCTGCCGGCATTAATGCGTATCAGCAGCGTCTCAAGTTCGTGACTCAAGTCGCCCATGGTCGGAATGCCGGCCATGCGCGCGCCGCCTTTGAGCGTATGCAGGTGTCGCTGCAGATCAGCCAGCGCATCCACTGCACCGGAATTATCGGTAAGCACCTGCAGAGCTTCATCCGCAGCTTCCAGAATCTCGGCAGCCTCCTCACAGAAAATGGCAGCAATTTCGGCATCGAATTCGCCGGTGGTATCGGCTGTCGCCGGAGTTTCTTCCGCCTCTTCCGCCACTTCTTCCGCGGCGATATCCACAGCCAGTGCCTGCAGCCGGGCTTCCAGATCGGCCGTATCGGGAACGCTCACTGCATCATCCTGCAATGCGACTATATGCAGCTCGATGGCGTCAGCCGCCGCGGAACAAAACTCCCGTTGCGCCGGGTCGAGTGCCTGATGGTGGCGGAACAATTGCTCGACAAACTGGTTCAGGGCATCGGTCAGGCCTTCCGCGCCGGCGACTTCCGCCATGGTCAGGCTGCCGTGCAGGGTGTGGCAGGCGTGATGCATGGCTGCATCCACGACCGCACCTTCCGCGGCGCTGACGCGCAGGTGTTCGCGGATGGTTGCCAGGTGTCCGGCGGTTTCGCGCTCCAGCACACCGAGCAATACCGGATCGATACCCGCCGGTTCAGACCCGGCTTCTGCAGCAACGGCAGTTTCGGCAGCCTCGCCGGCCGCTGTGGCCGCAGCGCGCCCGGCGTAAGTCGCGGGAATATCCCCTTCGGCAAACTGTCTGGCAATTTCAGCCAGTGCCGCGATATCGGCTTCCGGTTCGGCGCCGGCCTCCAGTTGTTCCAGCAGCTGGGGCGTTGCCGCAACCGCATCCGTCAGGAATGCCAGCAGCTCGGGTCCGGTTGCAACGGTCTGGCTGATAACTTTGTTGAGTAAATTTTCAATCGACCACGCATATTCGCCAAACAGCTGCGCCCCGACCATCCTGCCGCTGCCCTTCAGCGTGTGATAGGAACGGCGGATAGTGATCAGCGCCTCTTCGTCAGCGGTGTCGGCAGCCCAGACCGGGAAATGCCGATTGATCGCCTCGATTTCCTCGCGCGCTTCCTCGATGAATATTTCCAGCAGCTCCAGATCGGGCTGCTCCTGCGCATCTGCCGGCTGCATAACCGGCATCTGGATAACGCGGGTCTTTTCGTAAGCCTGCGGCTCGGCTGCGGGGGTTGGCTCCGGCTTCTCCGCCGGGACTTCCGGCACAGCCACGTCAGCCTGATCCTCGAGCACCGCCAGGCTGCGTTCGGCATTTTCCAGCATGTAGACCGGTTCCTTGCGGCCGGCCTGCAGCGTTTCCATGTAGTACTCAAGGCTGACGATGGCATCGGCGAGCCGGTTCAGTCGGCCCGGGTCCTTGCCGCCAGCTGCACTGTGCAGGTTGCTGGTGATGGCAGCGCCGATTCGGTCCAGCACGGTCACCGCCCGCGGCAGTTCCAGCATGGTTAGGCCGGCACTGACCCCGCGCAGTTGCTCGGGCAATGCATCCAGACCGCGGCGCTCATCGGGACGCTCCAGCACATCACTGATTGTTTCCTTGATGTGCGCCAGGTTCACCTTGCACTCACGCAACACCGCACCGGTAACGGCGAGGTAATCGGCATCCACCGGTGCCGCATCGCCAGCGTCGGCATTTGCCCGAACCAGCCCCACCAGCTCGGTTTCCAGCGCGTCTTCGACTGCCAGCAACGCCGCTGCCAGTTCGACCAGCCCGGACTGCCCGTCCGGTTCGTCGGCAGCAACAAGCGCAGCAAGTTTGTCACTATGCCGGGCTACCGTCTCACGCAGGCCGCCAAGTCCGAGCACACCGAGCGTGTCAGCAATCTTGCGCAGCAGCCCAACCTGCTCCTCAAGTTCAGTGGCATCCTCCATGCCGGTGCGCACATAAATATCGAGCACATCCTTGGCGCAGGTCAGGTCCTCACGGATGGCATCGGCCACGGTTTTCATCAACCGCGGACTTGGCGCGGCAAGACTCTCCCGCAGCTGGTCAACCTGCTCGTCTGCCGGCGCCAGGTCATCGAGATGAAAAGCCGCCTTGATGGCGGTGACCCGCGGTCCGGAACCGGTGGCACGCGCCACGTAAGAAAGCAGATTGTTAACCAGTGCAGTGGGCGGCTGGTCAGCGTAGCCTGCCGCTCCCTGCTGCTGCAGGCGCTTGATTTCGCGGTCAGCCTGGCCGAGCAGGCGTTTGAGGGCGATGCCTGGCTCCAGGCCGCCGTCGGCGAGCGCTTCAAGCACACCGCCTACCACCCACCAGAGTCGGTGCAACTGTTTGCTGCCGGCGGTCTGCTCCAGCCGTCCGGCAACCGTCATCATGCGCTGCAGGTTACTTTCCGGGTCATCACCCTTGATCCAGCCGAGCAGCCCGAGTTGAAAGCGCGGCCGCAGTTTGCCCAACTCGGCACTGATATCCTCGCCACTGCCGACCGGCGCCGGGGCACCGTCCGGTTCAGCGGGTGTGCCATTCAGCAACATCAGCGTGCTTTCCGACAGCAGCGGTTTGCCGCGTGCGGCACGCAAATCATTTAGCAGCGGCAGCATCACCAGCGGTATGTCGCGACCGCCTTCCATGATGCGTTCCACGTAGGCCGGCAGTTGCACCATCGCCCGGCTCAGCGCTTCGACACCTTCGTCCAGCGCACCACCCGACTTGTCACCTTCCTGCAGGAAGCGGCAGGTTGCCTCCATTTCCTCGGCCAGCAAGCCGGCGCCGTATATCGCCGCCACGTTCAGAGCGCCACGCACACTGTGCAGCAGATCGGCACATTTTTTCAGCTCGCGGAGATTGCTTTCGCCTTCGGCAAAACTTTCCAGTACGAGATGCGCGTCATTTAACGTGGCGGCTATCTGCTCGCCTACCGCATGGAAAGATTCTGATCGCGCCGACATGTTCATTCAGGCTAAAACTCCAGCGCTCAGGCCGTCTGTTCTTTGGCCAGCACCTTGTCAGCATCCGCCACCGCTGCGGCTGCCTCATCGGCAGAGCCGCCGTCCGCTGCACCGGACGGCGACGCGTCAGCACTACCTGCGGCGGTGCCGCCGTGGTACTGATCAGCGGGCAGCACGAACCCGGACACTGACTCACGCAACTGCGATGCCAGTGACGACAGCTGACTGATGAACCGGGTGGTGGTGGCGGCACTTGAATCCGTCTCGGTGCTGATGCTCTCCAGTCGTTCGGCACTTTCCAGCACCTTGCGGGCAGCATCGGTCTGCTCGCGGGCCGAGCTGGAAATGTTCTGCACCAGCATCGCGATCTGATTGGATACCTGTTCAATTTCTTCCAGCGCGGCACCGGCATTCTCGGCCAGCAATGCACCGCCCACTACGTCAGTGGTACTGCGCTCCATGGACACCACAGCTTCGTTGGTATCCGACTGAATGGTGCTCACCAGCACTTCGATTTGCTTGGTGGCATTGGCGGACCGTTCCGCCAGCCGCTGCACTTCGTCGGCAACAACCGCAAAGCCGCGACCCGCTTCACCCGCCGTGGAAGCCTGGATAGAGGCATTGAGGGCAAGAATGTTGGTCTGGTCGGCAATATCATTAATGAGTTCGACGATATCGCCGATTTCCTGCGAACTTTCACCCAGCCGCTTGATGCGTTTGGATGTTTCCTGGATGGTTTCGCGAATGGTGTTCATGCCCTCGATGGTGCGGCGCACCGCATCGCCACCCTTGTGGGCAATATCCACCGAATGCCGGGCGACGTCGGCCGACCGTTCGGCGTTGCCGGAAACCTCGTCAATGGAGGCGGCCATTTGCTGAATGGCCTCACTGGCTTCCTTGATCTGGCGCGACTGTGCATCACTGGCCTGCGCCAGCGCCTGCGCACTGGCCTCGGTCTGCTTGGTGGCATCCTCCACCAGAATCGCACCTTTGTTAATAGTCTCAACCAGTTCGCGCAGCGCCTCGACGGCAAAGTTGATGGAGTCGGCAATGGCACCGGTGACATCCTCACCGACCGTTGCCTGCACCGTGAGGTCGCCGTCGGCCAGGCTGCTGAGCTCATCCAGCAAGCGCAGAATAGCCTGCTGATCGCTTTCGGTCTGGCGCGCCAGCCGCGCAGTTTGCTGGCGATGTCCGGAGGCCCGGAACCACAGCGCCAGCATAACCAGCACCATGAAAGCCGCCGCGCCGAGCAGGGCAAACAGGCGCTGGTATTCCGCATCCAGGCCGGGAGCAACGGCCGGGTTGCCGAACACCAGCCGGTCGGCCTCCATGGCCAGCACCAGTTTGTCGAGCGTCAGTTGCGCTTCGCGCACGCCGGCCAGCAAATCAGAACTGCGCAGCCCGTCCGCTACCGCGGCACCCAGTTGCTCGGCACGCCGCGACAAACTGGCAAGTGCCTGATCAGTGCCGTCACCGGTAAGCGCCGTGAGGCCAAGTTGCGGGTCACCGGCGCGCAAACCGCGCACGATTTGCTGTAACTCCATTTCCGCATCCAGCAACCGGCTGTGCAGCTCCGCATCGCCGGAGGCGAGGCCTTCACCCGCCAGCCGCACGGCTTCACCGAGCAGCCGCAGGCGCTCCAGATGGGCGATCACGGCGGGCTGGCGCTGAATCGATAATTCACCCTGCAGCGCGTACACCGCATCGGCGAATTTGGGTTCGAGCTGGCGAATACGTTGCAGCGCATCGCGCACCGCGCGCACGTCGCCCTGACCGTCAAGCAGGGTCTGCACCGCCTTGCGCACTTCGCCCAGACTGGCGCGCTGGCTGTTGCTCAGACCGGTTGTGGTAATGGTCTTCAGTGCCGCAGCGGTATTGCGCAGCGCTGCATAAGCATTGTCGTCGCCGGCCAGCGCCTTGCCGGCCTGCAGGTTGGCTGCCTGCGCGTTGAGCAGGGTTTCAACCGCGGCCGGCTTGCCGGCCGGACCGAAGCTGAGCCCGTAGAGCCACCACGCCGTAATCCCCAGCGTTACCAGCAGCAACACTGCCAGCACCGGCATGTAACGCCCGTCTTTACTTGCCACTGCCATCAGTCAGTCGTCTCCCCAATCCTCACCGCGCGGCGCCGCCCTCAGGCCGCTGCTTTCTGAAATTCGCCGGCGGCGATCAGTTTTTGCAAACTGAATACCGGCCAGACTTCCTCGCCGCGCACGCAGGCACCGTCAAGGTAACGTTCGCACCGCAATTCGGTATCCGGTATATCAGCGCTGAATTCGGAACTCAGAAACCGCCGGAAACCGAACACTTCGTCGACGATAATACCGACCGGCATTTCCGGACTGTTTGCCACCAGCACCCGGGCCGAGCGCGCCGCGCGACTGCTGCCGGCACCCAGAAAAGCGCGCAGATCAAACACCGGCAGCAACTGGCCGCGCAGGTTCGCCAGACCGGCAACCCATTCGCGCGTACCCGGCACCCGGGTAACCGTTGCGGGCATCATCATCACTTCGCGCACATCGTTGCGCGCTACCAGAAACCGTTCGCTGCCAAGCAGACAACCAATGCCCACCCACTCCTCGGCGTCGGTATCACCAGCGGCAGCGCCGGCCAGCGCCAGCCGACTGCGTTTTTCCAGTTCCTGTAACAGCGCAAACGGACTGTCGCGCAATTCGCGCAGGGATTGGCGGCCGGTGTCACTCATGCGCCCAACGCCGCCTCTACGGCAGCAGCGAGTTGATCTTCACGCACCGGTTTTACCAGGTATTGCGCGGCGCCCTGCCGCAGGCCCCAGATACGGTCGGTTTCCTGGCCTTTGCCGCTGACGATAACAATGGGAATACCTCGGGTTGCCGGATTGCGGGTCAGCTTGCGGGTCGCCTGGAAGCCGTTCATGCCGGGCATGACCACATCCATGACGATCACTTCGGGCCGTACCTGCTCGGCTGTGGCAATTGCCTCTTCGCCGTCGCTGGCCACCACGGTGTCGTAACCGCGCCGTTCCAGCGCCTTGCAAAAGACGTGCTGTTCGGTCGGCGAATCGTCAACTATCAACACCAGAGCCATGGCCTTGTCACACCGCCCGCGAGACCTGCTCGGCGATTGCGCCGAGCAACTCATCGCGCGTAAAGGGTTTGGTCAGATACTGCTCAGAACCGACTATCCGGCCGCGCGCGCGGTCAAACAGGCCGTCCTTGCTGGACAACATGATGACCGGGGTATCCCGAAAATTTTCGTTGTGCTTGATCAGCGAACAGGTCTGATAACCATCCAGACGCGGCATCATGATGTCGACAAAAATAACGTCGGGGTTGTGATCGGCGATTTTTGACAAAGCGTCAAAGCCGTCAGTGGCCGTGAATACCGTGCAACCTTCTTTGGCCAGCAATGTTTCAGCGGTTCGACGGATGGTCTTGCTGTCGTCGATCACCAGGATCTTCAGGCCCTGCAAATCAGGTGCCGAATGGTCTGTCACACGCGCCTCCGTCCGTGCCGCGGGCATGGCAATCCCGCCGGGTTATTTACATAATGGCTGCTGTGCGTCAACGCGCTTCTGGCGGTTTTCCGGACCCTGTTACGACAACCCACAACAACGCCCCGATAATACCCGCGAAAGCCTGATATTTCAGCAACTCTGCGGCAGAATAGCCGCATTCGAGACCCACTTCCGGAGTTATGGCTCATGAACCCGATTCGCACCGGCATCGTCATGGATCCCATCGGCGGGATTACCCCTGCCAAGGACAGTTCGCTGGCGATGCTGCTGGAGGCGCAGGCGCGCGGCCACGAGCTGATTTACCTGGAAATGGGCGACCTGCGGGTAATCGAGGGCGAGGCTCGCGGCACCGGGCGGCCGCTGGCCGTTATTGATGACGCCGAAGACTGGTTCTCACTTGGCGATGCAGCAGACATGGCGCTGGCAGACCTGGACGTCATCCTGATGCGCAAGGACCCGCCTTTCGACATGGAATACATTTACGCCACCTACATACTGGAACGGGCCGAGCTGGCCGGCTGCCTGGTGGTAAACCGCCCTGCCGCCCTGCGCGATATCAACGAAAAAGCCTTCACCGCCTGGTTTCCCGATTGCAGCCCCGCCACCCTGATCACCCGCGATATGCGGCAGCTAAGGGAGTTCCGGCAGCAGCATGGCCGCATCGTGGTAAAGCCTTTGCACGGCATGGGTGGAAAATCCATATTCGTGGTGTCGCCGGGCGACAACAATGCCAACGTGATTTTTGAAACCCTGACCGCCGACGGCACCGGTTATGCCATGGCCCAGACCTACATTCCGGAAATCGCCGCAGGCGACAAACGCATCATCCTGGTGGACGGTGCGACACCCGCCTATTCGCTGGCCCGGGTGCCGGGCGCAGACGACAACCGCGGCAACCTGGTGATGGGCGCGACCGGCGAACTGCGTGAACTCAGTGACCGCGACCGCTGGATCTGCGAGCGTGTCGGGCCGGAGCTGCGGCGGCGCGGCGTGCTGTTTGCCGGGCTGGATGTCATTGGCGACTACCTGACCGAAGTCAATGTAACCAGCCCGACCGGAATCCGCGAGATTCACAAATTGTCCGGCGTCAATCTGGCAACCGCGCTGATGGAACGCATCGAGGCGGAAGTTACGGCGCGCCGGGACGCCGCATGAGCGACGCCGCCCCGGCCAGGATACGGCCGCAGCGGCGCCCCGCGGATCTTGCCGCCATCGAGGCGGTGGTTGCCCGCGCCTTCGCCAAACACGGCGGCACAGCTGCTTTCAGAGATTTCCGCGCCAGCCGCGAGGACATCATCTCGCTGGTGGCCGAACGCGACGGCAACATAGTCGGCACGGTGCTGTTCAGCCCGGTCGTGCTGGACAGCCCCGCCGGCCCGGTGGCAGGCATGGGCCTTGGGCAACTGGCCGTGGATCCGGCCTGTCAGCAACAGGGCATCGGCAGCGCATTGTCGCTTGCCGGCCTGGAGCTGTTGCGGGAACAGGCCTGTCCGTTCGTGATCGTAATCGGTCACGCCGGCTACTATCCGCGCTTTGGTTTCGCACCCGGTGCCGACCATGGCATCGAATGCCAGTGGGACAACATACCCGCCGAGACATTTATGGTGATGTTTCCCACCGGCAAGCGCGAAGGCCTGACCGGCAGGGCTGCGTTCGACGGCCTGTAACAAAAACTTGGTGCATAATCGTCGCCAATGGCTGTCTCCGGAAACAACGATCGCCTGAACACCATGCTGTTCGTCGCCGCCCTGTTCCATGGCGTGCTGATCCTTGGTGTCAGCTTCACCGACGGCGATCTGTTCAGCACCGGAACACCGGCCACTTCCATGGAAGTGGTACTGCTGGCACGCGAGTTTGACGCACGTCCGGACAGTAATGATGCCGAGTACCTGGCCCAGCAGAATCTCGCCGGCTCCGGCAATACCACCGACGACAGCGGTCTGCGCGTGGCCTACGGGCGCGATGCCATGCCGGTGGCACCCGGCCCCGAGCAGGACGGCAGCGAGCAGCAGCAACAAACCCGGCAACAACAGGATTCCGCTGAGCAACGACTGTATGCGCGCCGCGCCGACGCCGGTGCCCTGTCGGAGCAACGCCGTGACAGCAGTGAGGAAATGCTTCAGCGCACGGGGATGGCCGGGGCAGCCAACAGCGTGGAAATACTCGCCATGCCCGACTCGCAAACTGTTCTGCAGGGCGCCAAACCGCGCGAGCTGATCGTCAGCGCCAATACCCGCGAATCCCGCATCGCTACCTATCTGGATGGCTGGAAACGCCGCATTGAACGGGTCGGCACCATGAATTTTCCGCGCGCCGCAGCGAGCCGGGTCGGTGATCGCAACCCGGTACTGGAAGTCAGTATTCTGGCCGACGGTACCTTGCAGGAGGCGATCATTCTGACCGGTTCGGGAAACCGCGAACTGGATATGGCTGCGGTCGAAATACTGCGCCTGGCAGCACCGTTCGATCCGTTCCCCGAATACCTCAGAAACGATTATGATGCGTTAAAGTTTTCCTACGAATGGCAGTTCAGCAGCGGCTCGGTCGGAACTATGCGCACGCGCTGACTGTCCGACAGGTAAAGAAAGCCTATGGAAACCACTCACTCACTGGCCGGACACCTGCTGGTCGCCATGCCGAACATGGTGGATCCGAATTTCGAGCATTCGGTTACCTATATTTGCGAACACAGCGCACAGGGCGCGCTCGGCATCACCATCAACCGGCCGCTGGATATGGAACTCGGCGATGTGCTGGAACAGTTGTCGCTGCACAGCGCGGCCAGCGAGATGCTGTCGCAGCCGGTACTGCGCGGCGGACCGGTGCATTCGGAACGCGGTTTTGTGCTGCACGAGACTGACCACAACTGGGAAGGCACCACGGACGTGGGTCATTCCATCTTTGTCACCACCTCGCGGGACATTCTCACCGACCTTGCCGAAGGCAACGGCCCGAAGCGGCTGCTGATGGCGCTGGGTTACGCCGGCTGGGGTGCCGGGCAACTGGAAGAGGAAATCCGCCAGAATGCCTGGCTCACCGTGCCGGCATCGCGCGAGCTGGTATTTGCAACCCCGGTGGAGCAACGCTGGCGGGCCGCCGCGCAGTCCATAGGTATCGAGCCTTCCAGCCTGATGCTCAATCCGGGCAGCGCCTGACAGACACTTGAATGACTTTGCTCACAATCCCGCCGGCACTTTGCTGGCGCTGGATTTCGGCCTGCGCAGAATCGGTGTCGCCACTGCAACCCCGCTAACCGGAACCGCCACACCGCTCACCACTGTCAGTGCGCACGACGGTGAACCGGACTGGGCGCAACTCGACAACCTGATGCGCGAATGGCAACCGCAGCTGTTGATACTGGGGTTGCCATTCAACAGCGACCTGACCGAATCACCCATGACTCAGCGCGTGCGTGAATTCGGCGCGCTGCTTGAGCAGCGCTATGAACTGCGGGTCAAATTCATGGATGAGAGGTATACTTCCGCCGAAGCGGAGGCCCGGCTGAAGCAACAACGCCAAAGCGGGATGCGCAACAAACGAATTAAAAAAGCCGATGTCGACAGCCTGGCCGCTGCCATCATTGCGGAAAGCTGGCTACGCGATAACGGCAATAATTCCTGACGGGGACTCAATGAACGACACCGGCAAGCTCGACGCCCAACTGGATAAGGCGGGCCGTTTGCGGCACCTGCTGCGACTGCAGGGCCTGAGCAAGTCGTTTATTACCAACCTGCTGGATCGCGCCGCAGGCTTTCAGACCGCCGTCGGCAAGCCGCCGGCACGTGATGACCTGCTGCGGGGACGCACCGTGGCCAACCTGTTTTTCGAACCCAGCACACGCACGCGCGCTTCATTTGAACTGGCCGCCAAACGGCTCAGTGCCGATGTGCTCAACCTTGATGTCAACATGTCCTCGCGCACCAAGGGCGAAAGCCTGCTGGACACCATCTATACCCTGCAGGCTATGCAGGTTGACGTGTTTGTCGTGCGCGACGCCAGCGCCGGAATACCCGAGTACATCACCGAGAATGTGATTCCCGCGGTGAGCGTGCTGAATGCCGGTGAGGCCGATGTGTCACACCCCACCCAGGGGTTACTGGACCTGATGACCATCCGTCAGGCCAAGGGGACGCTCGACGGACTGACAGTAACGGTTATCGGCGATATCGCCCATTCACGGGTAGCCCGGTCGCTGTCCGAGGGTCTTGCCATCATGGGCAACAACGAGTTGCGGCTGGTATCACCGGAAGGGCTGGCGGCAGATCCGGAACTGTATCCGGACGCGCTGCTGACCAGCGACATTGACAGCGCGGTCACCGGGGCTGACGTCGTCATGGCACTGCGCATTCAACGCGAACGCATCAAGGAAAAATCCAGCCTGATGACCAGCATGGAGTACCACCAGCAGTACGGACTCACCGAGGCCCGGCTGCAACTGGCCAGACCCGATGCGATTGTCATGCATCCCGGACCGATGAATCGCGACGTGGAAATTTCCGGACCGGTAGCCGACGGCCCGCAATCGGTGGTGACCCGGCAGGTGCACAATGGCGTAGCAGTGCGCATGGCGGTACTTGCAGCAGTCACGGAAGCGCGGCTTCCATGACCGGGCAGCAGACGCATCGCGGCACCATCCACCTCGAAGATGCTGAAATCATCGCGCACACCGCGCACCCGGGCGAGCAGTTTGTACTGACCGTGCGGGCACCGGAGTGCGCGCGCACGGCAACCGCGGGCAGTTTTGCGCACATTCGCTGCGACGCCGACATCCCGATGCGCCGGCCGCTTTCCATCATGGCCGCCGACCCGGTCAGCGGTCACGTCGAGTTCCTCTACAAAATTGTTGGCCGGGGTTTGCAGGCGCTGAGCCGGCAGCCGGCAGGTGCGCGCCTGAGCATCCTTGGCCCGATCGGCAATGGCTTCCAAACGACGGCCGACAAACCGCGCAAATTAATGGTTGGCGGCGGTGTCGGGGTGCCGCCCATGCTGTTTCTGGCCGCGCAACTTGCTGCCGGCGATGCTCTGGACAAGCAGGACTCGCTGGTTTTGATGGGTTCGGAGGTGCCGGTTCCGTTCCCGGTGCAGGCGTCTGCGCTGGCTGCAAACGGTCTGGATGCAGGTGCTACGCACGGTCTGAGCGAACTTGAAGACCTCGGTATGCCGTCCCGGCTGGCCAGCCTGCAGGGCTACCCGGGCGTATACAAAGGCTATGTGACCGAACTGGCGCGCCAATGGCTGGCCACGCTCAGCACCGCGCAGCGTGCCGCGACCGAAATGTTTGCCTGCGGTCCGGAGCCTATGCTCGCAGCAGCCGCACAGGTAGCACGCGAGTTCAACGTTGACTGTCAGCTGTGCCTGGAAGAGTTCATGGCCTGTGCGGTAGGCGGCTGTGCCGGCTGCACGGTCCCGGTATACGGGCCTGAAGGAACCGCCATGAAACGGGTCTGCGTGGACGGTCCGGTGTTCGCAGCCGAGGCAATTTATCCGCCTGACTGAACCGGCAACAGCCGGGAATCAGCTGAAGTGTATGGATGCTTCCAGGTTGGAACGCGAATCCGCATTGGCCAGCGCTTCGTCCATGCTGATGCGACCCGCCTTGTAAAGTTCCAGCAGCGCCCTGTCAAAGGTCTGCATACCGGACTCGGTACTGGTCGCAAACGCTTCCTTGACCTGGGCGATTTCACCCCGGTTCACCAGCTCCGCGACATGCGGTGTGTTCAGCATGACTTCAACGGCGGCAACGCGCTTGCCGTCAACACTGCGCACCAGCCGCTGCGAAATAATGGCGCGCAGATATTGCGACATGTCCATAAAGACCTGGCGGTGCTGATCCATCGGGAACATGTTAATGATCCGGTCCAGCGCTTCCGGTGCATTGTTGGCATGCAGGGTGGAGATAACCAGGTGGCCGGTACCTGCCAGCCGCATGGCTGCCTCCATGGACTCGCGATCACGGATCTCGCCGATCAGAATCACGTCGGGAGCCTCGCGCATGGCGCTTTTGAGCGCCCGGTCATAGGACTTGGTATCAATACCGACTTCGCGCTGATTAACAATCGAGCGCTTGTTCGGATGCAGAAATTCGATGGGGTCTTCAATGGTGATGATATGCGCGGAGGTTTTCTCATTGCGATAGTTGATCATGCCGGCCAGCGTGGTTGATTTACCGCAACCGGTGGCACCCACCATCAGAATCAGGCCGCGCTTGAACATCACCAGTTCTTTGATCAACTGCGGCATCTGCAGTGCGTCCAGATCTGGCAAGTCCGAGCTGATATAGCGCAATACCATGCCGATGTTGCCGCGCTGCTGAAAAATATTTACGCGGAAACGCCCCAGTCCGGGCTTGGAGATGGCGAAATCGATTTCCATTTCGCGGCTGAATTCTTCCAGCTGGTCTTCGTCCATGAGTTCCATGGCGGCCTGCTTGACCATCTTTGGCGTCAACTCCAGCTTGTTGACGGGCATGATTTTGCCGTCAATCTTGATTTTTACCGGTGCGTAGCAGGTAAAAAACAGGTCAGAAGCATGCTTCTCGACCATCAGTTTGAACAAAGGTTGTACGTTCATAGGTAGCTAGTTACCTGCACTCCGGATACCAGCGACGCCTATTTCAGCGTCGCGCCCTCCTCTTCAACCAGGTCGAGCCCTTCGTCCACCGAAGTGGGGTCGGTCTCGGCACGTTTGCTCTCCAGCTTGATACGCAGCCGCACTTCGTTCTTCGAGTCCGCATTTTTCAGCGCATCTTCGTAGCTGATGTGGCCGGCCTCGAAAAGATCAAACAATGCCTGGTCGAAGGTGTTCATGCCGATACGATTCGACTTCTTCATCACTTCTTTAAGCTCGGCAACCTCG
>JAUIEY010000227.1 GCA_030429685.1 Gammaproteobacteria bacterium | reverse complement strand
GTTATTTTACAACAGTTCGTCGTGCTGCCCGACCATCAAACCGGAGTTTTGGCCGTTTTATGTCAGTCCAGGCTGACGCGGATGGCGGCGGCCGTGGCAAAAGGCGTCAGTGTTAGTGCCAGTACCGATATGCCGGCCAGCAACAACAGCGGCCCTTCAATGCTCTGGCCGGCGGCAGCGAGGTCCGCTGAGCGGGCACCGAAAATCAGTACCGGTACGGTCAGCGGCAGAATCAGCACCGCCAGCAGGCCACTGGCGCGCCGCAGTCCGGCTGTCAGGGCCGCGCCCACTGAGCCCAGCAGGCTGAGCGTCGGGGTGCCGATCAGCAGGGTCAGAAACAGCGCTTCGCGCCCGGCGGCGGGAATGTCGAAGCCGAGGGCCAGCAGCGGTGCCAGCAATACCAGCGGCAGCTCGGCTACCAGCCAGTGAGCGGCGGTCTTGGCCAGCAGCAGCGCACTTAAGGGCTGTTCTGCCAGCGCCAGTTGCTCCAGGCTGCCGTCGTCAAAATCTTCGCGGAACAGCGTGTTCAGCGACAGCAGCGTGGCCAGCAAAGCCGCCACCCAGATTGCACCGGGGCCGACCGCCAGCAACAGCGATTTATCCTGTCCGATCGCCAGTGGAAACAGGGTGCAGACTATGATGAAAAAAACCGGCGGCATAGCCAGATCGCTCCAGCGACGAAATGCCATGGCGAGGTCGTGTTGCACGACCAGCAAAAACGCGTTCATGACCCGGTACCGCGCAGTTCAATCACCATCTCGCGTCCGGGTTCGATGCCGGACTGCTGGTGTGCGGCCAGTAAAAGCATACCCTTGGCGTCCAGGTGCCTGGCGAACTGTTCGCTCAGCCAGTCACGACCGGCCTGATCGAGATTGGTAAACGGCTCATCAAAAACCCACAGCGCCTTGCCGGAATTCAGCACTCTGGCCAGCGTGACGCGCCGGTGCTGGCCCGCCGACAAATTTGCCAGCGGCAGATCTGCACAGCTATCAAGTTGCAGTGCTGTCAGCACCGGCTCCAGGGGCGCTGCGGTGCCGCTGAGCCGCGCGGCAAAGCGGAGGTTCTCGCGAGCCGTGAGTTCAGCTTTTAATCCGCTGCGGTGACCGGCATAAGCCAGCGCGCCGTTAAATACCGAACGCTGCTGCGCAATCGCGCGGCCGTTCCAGCGTATATCGCCCTGCTCCGTTTCGCTGAGCCCGCACAGCGTGCGTATCAGTGTCGTCTTGCCGCAGCCATTGGGCCCGCGTAAGGTGATTGCATGACCCGGTTGCAGGTGACCGTTAAGTCCGCGTTGCAGACAGCGGTCACCGCGCCAGAGGTCGACGTCGTGCCATTGCAGGCCTGCGTCTTTGTGGAGACTGTCTGATGAAAGCTGTGACAACGAAAACCCCGACCCTGATTTCACTGCTGGCGCTAGCCTGCCTGATGCTTCCTGCGCAGCCAGCAATAGCCGAACAGCATGCTGCAATCCCGCATCATAGCAATCCTGCCGCTGCTGAGGCCATGCGCGAGCGTTTCGCGGAGCTGCAGCTGAATGAGACGCAGAAGCAAGAGATGGCATCGCTTATGGGCATTTACGGGCCGCGCTTTAAAGAAATGCGCGAACGGGGCGCAGCTGATCGACGGGCATTGCTGCTGGCAGCTCCGGATGCGCCTGACTATCGTGACCTGACGGAACGTGTCAGTGTCGAAACCGCGCGCGCGGCCGCCGAAGCCGTAGTGTTGCTGGCCGAATTGCAGGCCAATGCCTATGCCCTGCTCGACCCGGAGCAGCAGGCAACCTACCGGCGGCTCAAGGAGCAGGCGGAAGAGCGTCGGCAGGCGTGTGCTCGTAAAGAGTCCAGCGATACAGATTGTTCACGCATAGTTCATCACGGACGCGCACGAATTCCGGGCGCTCACGGAAAACCGCCTTTGCCACCCCAATAGAGAACAGGTAGGGAATCAGGATGCGCCGCGGTTGATCGCCAGCGGTGGCGCTGATGTGGTCCAGCACCTGCCCCAGTACCTCCGGCCCGAACGGATGGTACATGTGTAACACCAGGTTGCCGGTCGGCAATGGGTAGTCAAGAGCATTGCCACACCACAGGCTGATTTCACTCTGCAATGGCGAGCCGCAATAGCGCGCCAGATTGGCTTCTGCAGCGGCATGCAGCGGCGGTGAAATTTCCACACCCACTACCCGGCGAAACGGATACCGGGCGGCAACGAACAATGCCCTGCCCTTGCCGGAGCCGTAATCTATAAAGCTGTAGTCGCGATAGTTTATGTCGAGAGATTCAATGATGTGGCGGGTGACACGCGCCGGCGATCCAAGGTACAGGTTGGATTGCCAGCGATCGCTTTCGTCTTCCAGATCGAGGTCGCGAGTTGGCACCATGCCCCCGGTGTCGGTGCCGTTGGCACGATCAAAAGACAGGTCGTCGTAAGGTTTGTAAGACAGCAGCCAGATAAGCAGATAACGCAGCGTCATGCTCAGGCCGATCAGTCCGACTGACTCACGAAATACCCGGGAAAAATTGTTCCAGTTGGATTGGGATTCCGGCATGACCGCGCCTCTGTTTAAGCAAGGAGCGGAGTGTACCGGCTATTCGACCGGCTTACTCGGTGACCGAGGTTACGCTGGTGCGAGTGCCGCCGTCGAGCAGACGAAAGCTGAAGCGCTCGCGAATACCGGTGGATACCTGTGCTTTGCCGTCCGCGGTGGCCGGTGTAAATTTAAAGCGCGAAATAGCATCAATGACGGCCAGGTCAAACAGCGCACTGCTTGACCTGATTACTTTGATGTTTTGCACGGCGCCCTGCTGGTTGACCGAAAATTCCACCGTAACGTCGCCTTCCAGCTTGTTCATCCAGGCGCGCCGCGGATAGTCCGGCATGACTTTGATCATGGCCCGCAGTTCGTCACCATCTGCATCATTTTCTGCACTGGTCTCTGTTGCGACCGGCGCCGCCGGGGTGTCGCCATTCTCGGCGCAGACCCGGCAGTTCTCGATGACCACCGTGGCGTCACGCATGGGCATGGCAGGACCTGCCAGCTCGCCCGACCCGCCGACCACCAGGGCGGTATACGGCTGCCCTTCGATCAGATAATCCACCCTTGAGCAGGAGTCATTGCTGCTCTCGATGCTG
>JAUIEY010000011.1 GCA_030429685.1 Gammaproteobacteria bacterium | reverse complement strand
TTATTGCTGCTGCTGCGGTGGCGGCGCATTACGATCCTTGCAGCGGTCCACTTCCGCGGTGAGGCGATCGGCCACATTCTGCGCCAGTATGGATAACCCGCCGGTGGCGATGGCGCCGCCGGTGGTTAGTGCGGCACCGCTCTTGTTAAGACCCACCGTGGGTTTGGCCAGCGTGCCGGCCAGGCGCACAAACGGCGTCACGAACATGTCGGCACTGATACCAATACCGGCACGAGGCTTGGTGTTGAATGTAATACTTAGTTTTTCCGTATTGAGATCAACTGTGCCTTCGCCCAGGATCTGCAGTTTCTTGCTCTGCACAACCAGATTCTGCAATTTGCCGACCCCGTCGGTCAGTTGCAGGTCAAAATAGGCGCATTGCAGCTTCGAGTAAGGTTCTTTTTTGGCGAAAGGGTTTAAGGCGTCAAACAGCCGTGCTACCAGGTCACCGGAGACAGTTTCCAGCAGGCGGTTTTCCAGCCGGCCGGCACCGAGGTCAAAATGAACTTTGCCATTGCTGGATGCCGCCAGGGCGCGAGGGCTGGCACCTGACGCTGTGATCGCTACCTGCAGGTCTGCCGCTGGAACATTCTCGGCAGGTGCGTCGCTGCCGGCAAGCTGGATAATGGGCAGGCTGCTGATATTCATATCTACAGTGAGCTCCGCCGGGTCGGTGGCGGAATTAAGCTGCACTGTGCCCTTGCCGGACCCGCCGCCGCTTACTGCGAAACGATTATCCAGCGACAGCTTGCCTTCGGCGAGACTGACGTCCAGTTCCAGCGCGGTGAAATCCTGCTCGCCGGTGCGCAGCTCGCCGATGCTGGCGGTCAGGTCTATACGACCCTTGCGCAGTGGGCTGTAATCCAGTGGGGCGTCACTCAGTATCCTGTCCGCAGGCGGATCTGCTGGTGGCGTTGCGACCGGTTCCGGCGTCTCGTCGCCGGTGGCGAATTCCGTCAGATCAATCAGCCGCGAGCGCAACTCGCCGCTCAGCGACATTGCGGCTGAGTTGTCGATGGTCACCTTGCCGGATATATCGCTGGAACCAATAGTTGCAGCCAGTTCATCCAGATGGACCATTGTATCGGCCACGGCAATGCGGCTTGCTACGCTATAGGGCAGCTGCGGCATTGTTTCCGGCGCAACGCTGCCCGCCAGATCCACGGTGAAAGCATCTGCTTCCAGCAGCGCAGCAAGTGGTCCCACCAATCCCTTGGTTTCAATGCGATGATTGTCAATGGCTGCTGCGGCAGCAATTTTCAGGTTGCCTGCGCTGTCGGTTGATGCCTGCAGAGAATCCAGCGCAATGACCGTGTCCGCTGCTGCATGGCTGCGCAGCACCACTCGCAGTTTGCTGACGCCGGCGGAGGCGAGATCAATTGTGAATGGGGTACCGGGGGGCGCAGTGGGATCGTCTGTGGTCGTGGTACCGGCGACGCGCGGGAAATCCAGGTTGGATTGCTGCTCCGGCCCTGTTTCGATGAGCAGCTCAACATCGCGCAGTTGCAGTTCTTCAATCCGGATAGTGTTTGACCACAGCGCCCACGGGTCGACTTTCGCAGTCAGGTGTCCCACCTGTGCCTGAATAGCGGTTTCACTCCAGTCAGCATTGGCGAGTGAAAAGTCTTCTACCACCAGTGACAGAACCGGCAGCACTTCAGGGTCAAATGTTCCGGCTATGCGGAATTCCCGTCCGGTGACATCGCTGATCGCGTTTTCCAGCTGAGGTTTGAAGCGGCTAAGGTCGCCATACAGCAGGTACAAGGTGCCGCCGGCCAGCGTCAGAATGACAACCGCCAAAATTATCCCGATAAAAATCAATAACTTTTTCATAGCGATCTATGCAGGTCAGTAATCTAGTCGATTACGACGGATGCCGGGTCATACTCAATTGGTGGGTACACCATATGCAGTGATTCAAGAGTCTTGATAAGAATATCGGCAACCAGCAAGTTGCGATACCACTTGCGGTCAGCAGGGATGATGTACCAGGGTGCATAGTCAGTGCTGGTTTTCGAAAGCACATCGCCATAGGCCGTCATGAACTGTGGCCATAATTCGCGATCAACCAGATCGCCCGGGTTGAACTTCCAGTGTTTGTCGGCTTCGTCAAGCCGGGCCTGCAGGCGCTCTTTCTGCTCGGCCTTGGAAATATGGAGAAAGAATTTCAGAATCGTGGTGCCTTCGTCAGCCAACAGCTTTTCAAAATTCACGATGTGCTTGTACCGTCGCGACCAGCGTTCCCGCGGAAAAATATTGCGCACCCGCACCGCAATGATGTCTTCATAGTGGCTGCGGTTAAAAATGGTGACCTGACCATTGCCGGGCACATGCCTGTGTATTCGCCAGAGATAGTCATGCGCCAGTTCGCGCGTATTCGGCCGCTTAAAAGAGGCGACGCTCAGGCCTTGCGGGTCCATTTTTTCGAAGACACTGCGGATGGTGCCGTCTTTTCCGGCTGTGTCCATGGCCTGAAAAACGATCAGCAGGCGCTGTTTACCCTCTGCATACAGCTGGTCCTGCAGCGCATCAATACGCTGGGCATACTGCTTCATGAGCTGCCTGCCGGCGGATTTTGTTATCGGGTAAAGCGTATCGTCGCGAGTCGGTCGGTCATTGAGATCAATGACCTGTCCCGGCTGAACGCGGCAAGGATGTTCGGCAATCGGTATGTCAGCCATATTCTTGTAGTTGTAGTGCCGGCTATTGGAGTATCGACCAGCCTATAGTAACGGCTCCCACGATCCAGGCGTACCATGCAAAAGCATAAAAACGCTGGGTGCGCAGCAGCCAGACGAAGGCCACCAATGCTGCCAGGCCGCTCAGCAGCGCCGCCAGCGAGCCGGCGGCAATGCTGCCAAGCAAATTGGCGTCAATACTTGTTAGTTCGGGCAGCAGCAATACACCGGCTCCGGCCATCGCGATCATACCCAGCATAAAGGAGAACTCGGCGGCTGCGAGTGGATGCAGTCCCAGCACGAGCCCGGCAGCTACAGTGGAACCGCTGCGCGAAATTCCCGGCAGAATCGCAATTGCCTGTACGCAGCCGATCAGTAGTGCAGCGCCCCAGCCCGGCTCATCGCTGCCCTGATCATCAAGCGCCGCGATGCTGAAGCGTGTGCTCCAGACCAGAAAACCGGTGACGATCAGGCAAATACCCACCACCAGCAGCGAGTTGAACTGTGCTTCTATCCAGCTGCGCAAAAACAGCGCCGCCGCGACCGCGGGCAGGGTACCCAGAGCCAGCTTGCCGACATACTCCAGGGCATGGCGGTTGCGGGTTACGGTGCCGTATGCCAGGCGCGCAACACGCCGTCGGTAATAAATCAGAATCGCGAACAGTGTTGCCAGGTGCACGGCGACCTCGAACAGAATTCCCTTGCCCAGCTGCGTGCCAAGTATTTCCTGGGTCAGCACCAGATGGCCGGAACTGGACACCGGCAAAAACTCTGTCAGGCCCTGAACGATCCCGAGCAGAACCGAGTCCAGCAATTCTTTCATGGCGCGCGGGTGTCAGGCGAGATTTTGCAGGAATTCTTTGAACGATGTGCCCGGGCGCCCCATTATTTCCTGAAAGGTGTTGGTCTTTATGCCCGGCGTGGCGCCATTGGCAATCTCGGCAAACAGGTGGGCAACCGCATCCGAATGCCACTGGTTGCGATGAAACGGCCTGATGGCTTCCTGGAATGCATCCGCGTCGCAATCTTCGTATACCACTTCGCGGCCTATCACTTCGCCGATTATCCGGGCGATGTCATGAAAATTCATGACCGGATCCGGACCGGTGATGTCATAACACTGGCCGTAGTGCTGTGATGAATCTGCATCGGTGATAATTTTGGCAATAAACGCGCCGGCATCCGCTGTGTCCGTCAGGGCCACTGTGCCGTCACCCATGGGCCAGGATAATTTGCCGGTTTCGCGTGCGGGCTGCACCACGCCGCGCAGATTCTGCATATAGAAGCTGGGTCGCACAAAAGTCCAGTTCATGCCCGACGCCATGATGGCGTCCTCGGCGGCAATATGTGCCAGCGGGATAGGGCTGGTAGTGCCACGGATTGCTTCCGGCGAGGACAATTTGATAATCCAGGGTAGCCCGGCCTGTTTCGCTGTTTCAATAAACGACAATTCCAGTCGTTCCTGATCCTCGCCGTTCGGCAGGATCAGCACGGCGCGGTCTATACCCTGCAGGGCCGCTGCCACAGAAGCCGGGTCTTCAAGGTCGCCCTTGACTATTTCCACACCCTTGTCCGCCCAGGCGGCTGCTTTAGCGGGGTCACGAACCAGCGCCCTGAATTTAATGCCTTTTTCCAGCAATGCTGTGGCAGTCGCGCCGCCGTTGTTGCCCGTAATGCCTGTCAGCAGAATCATGGATCGGATACCTCGGATAAAATTTATGGCGGAAAAGGCTGCCAGCCTTTCCCATTATTCGTGGGGCGGGTATTGTACACGCAAAAGGAACTACCAGCATGAGCAAACCCAGCCAGATTATTGAATCCCAAGGCCCTGCAGCTGAGTCGGGGCGCAGCGTCAGCACACAGCGCGACAAGCACGTGACGGCGCCGGGTCGCTGCCTGATGTATGCGGTTTTTTCCGACGTGCTGGCTTCGCCGTTTGATGCCGATCCGGCAGTGGCCACGGCGATAAAAACCATTGCCGACCTGGAGTTGCCCTATACGCTGCAATTGACGGATCCGGCACTGCGGGACTGGCGCGCAGCCGGCAAGGAAAACCTGAAACGCGAATACAGCGGCCTGTTTGAAGTAGGCAGCAGTGGGCCGCCGGTACCGATACGCGAAGATCTGCACCGCAACCAGCCGGCGGGCGTACGGGAAGATATTGTGCGGTTCTACGATTTCTTCGGTTACGGTCTGGCGGAAAAATTTGCCTGGGCCCCGGATCATCTGTCAGTAGAGCTGGAGTTCATGCATTTTCTGGTGTATCAGGAATCGCAGGCGGCTGAAGATGCGCTGTCGTACCAGCTGGCGCAGCATGATTTTGCCGAACGTCATCTGCTTAACTGGGCCCCTGAACTGGCCGCGAAAGTGGCTGAACAGCAAAGTGATGCGCTATATGGCGTGTTACTTCAGGCTCTGAACGAGTTTCTGCAAAAAGACTTCGCCTGGCAGCAATCCACCATCGACTAACACTTCCTTTTTACCCGGCTTCGCGCGAAAGGTACCCGTATATGCAGTCATCCGAATCAAAACCTGCCAGCGCGCAGTCGTCGTGGCCCAGTCCGGCCGTTGCCTGGTTCGGCGTGGGCGTGCTGGTTCTGGCTTTTGTCTCATCGATTGCCAGTCGCATCGTTATCAGTTTGCTGGTTGATCCCATCAAAGCGGATCTGAGCCTGTCGGATACCGAAATGGGCCTGATAATGGGCCTGCTATTTGCCTTTTTCTATGCCGTGATGGGCCTGTTTATCGGCTGGATGGCTGATCGTTATAGCCGTCGTACCATCATCGGTGTGGGGATATTCCTGTGGAGCATCATGACAGCCTTGAGCGGTCTGGCACGCAGTTTCTGGGAGTTTTTCCTGGCCCGGGTCGGTGTCGGAGTGGGGCAGGCAGCGCTGTCACCGGCAGCCTATTCAATGATTGCCGACTATTTTCCGCGCGACAAACTGGGTCGGGCGCTGGGCGTGTACCAGTCCGGTGCGTTTTTTGGCGTCGGGCTGGCGCTGATATTCGGCGGGCTGGCAATACGCTTTGCTGCAACGGCCGATGATGTCAGCCTGCCGCTTATCGGTGTCGTTGCTCCCTGGCAACTAACCTTTATTGCTGTCGGTCTGCCCGGTGTGCTGGTAGCAGCCATGATGTTTTTCGTTAAAGAACCGGTGCGCCAGGACATAGCGCCCGCCCAGGCGGACGAAGTCAGCCTCGGACAGGCGGTCGGCTTTGCCTGGAGCCGTAAACGCATATTTCTGGCGCACTACACGGGTTTTGCGTTGCTGGCGTTGCCAATGACGACGCTGGCCACATGGGTGCCCGCCTATTTTATGCGGGTTGTCGGTATGTCACCGCCTGAAACCGGGTTGCAGCTTGGCCTGATCGTCCTGATTTGCTCGCCGATTGGCGTCATCAGCGGCGGCTGGCTGGCCGACACCATCTACAAGCAGGGCAGGCAGGATGCGCCCTTGCGGGTGGCGATCCTGTCAGCGGCCTTCATGGTGCCGTTCAGTTTGCTGGCAACCACATTTTCCGATGCATCTCTGGCGTTGCTGCTGGCCGCGCCGTTTGCTTTTGGCGCAAGCATTTCCATGGGGCTTGCGCCTACTGCTTTGCAACTGGTAACACCAAATCGCATGCGTGCCCAGATTTCCGCCGCGTGGATGTTGTTTCTCAACATCATTACCGCGGGTCTCGGGCCTACGGCAGTAGGCTTTATCAATGATGCGGTGTTTGGTGACCCGCTGTCCGTAGGGATGTCGATTGCAATGGTAAACACGGTGTCAGTCGCGCTCGGAGGTCTGATACTCTTCGTCACCCTGAAACCCTTTCGTCTTGCTGTGCAGCAGCAGGAAGCCGCTTAACTGTCTGGAGTTGAACCATGAAGAACATTTCCACCGCGCTGGCGGTTGTAACTGCCGCACTGTTGCTGAGCGCCTGTGACCGCGCACCCGGCGGCTCCGTCGCGGTCATTGATCTCAGCAAGATAGCCCGCGAAACCGGACAGGACGAAGTGATCCGGCAGAAAGCGGAAGCCGGTCAGCAGGAACTGAATGACCAGTTGCAGAAACTGGCGGCCGAACTGGATGCGAATCTTGCCGCGGAGCGGGAGAAAGCGGGCCTGCAGCCGGGTATGGCGCCGCGCGAAGAGGATGCGGCCCGGTTTCAGCAGATGAACGCCGAGGCACGCCAGCAATTGATGCAGGCGCAGCAGCAGGCACAACAGCAGGCGCAGCAACTGCAGACTAACCTGGTATTCGAATTCCGCGACGAACTGATGCCTGCGGCTACTGCCATTGCTCGTCAGCGCGGCGCCGGCATCATCCTTTCCAGGGATGCCTACGTATTCTGGACCGACGAGGCCACCGACATTAGCGATGCGGTAATTGCCGAATGGAACGCTGCAAACCCGGCCGGCGACGATACTGAATCGGCGCCGGCGCCGGCTGCGGATGCGGCTGCCGAATAGGCAGCGGGCGAGCAGCACTTCACGCGCAAATACGGTCGATTTCGGCCAGTTGCGCAGCGCTCAGGTCAGTATTACCGGCGGCTACGTTCTGCACCAGTTGCTCCGGCTTGGTTACGCCGGCAATTACGGTTGCGACGTATGGCCGGTTGGTTAGTCCGCCTACCGCCAGATCAAGAATGCTGTGGCCGATGCTGTCGGCATAGCTGATCAGTGCTTCCACCTTGTCCATTTTGTCATCGGTCTTGAATGCGCCGCCCCATTGCGCCAGCCGCGAGCCCTCCGGATCGTCCTGACCTTTGCGGTACTTGCCGGTCAGCAGACCGCTTTCGAGCGGGAAATAGGGGATGATGGATACGTTGGCCTGCTCGGCGACGGGCACCAGATCCTGTTCAATGCCCCGCGTTAGCAGGCTATACCAGTTCTGGGCGGAAACGTATTTGCTGCTGCCGATTTCAGCAGCGACGTCCAGAGCTTCCTGCAACTGTGCACCGGTCATATTCGAGCAACCGATATACCTGACCTTACCCTGTTGCACCAGTTCTTCCAGCGCGCGCAGGGTTTCTTCCGCCGGCGTGGTTACGTCCGGAAAATGATACTGGTACAGATCCAGATAGTCGGTGCCCAGATCCCGCAGACTTTTTTCGACGCAATCCATAATGTAGTTGCGTGATCCACCGCCCTCGACACTGCCGCCGCGGCCGCCGGCATCGGCACCGAACTTGGTGGTGAGAATGATGTCCTTGCGACGTGCGCCCAGCGCCTTGCCGACAAATTGCTCCGAAGTGCCCGGCGGTGAGCCGTAAATATTAGCGGTGTCAAAAAAATTCACGCCTTCTTCCAGGGCCGTGTTGATGATGGCCGTGGTGGTCTCCTGATCGCACATGGAGCCAAACATCATGCAGCCCACGCCAACAACAGAGACCTCAAGATCTGATGTGCCGAGTTGTTTATATTTCATTGCTTTGTCTCCATAGCTGAGCTGCGGCCAGAACCTGCTGCCACTAAGTCGGGATTGTCGCGATGGTTGCTGAAATAGACCAGCAGCGCTGCAGCCAGCAGGACAAAATTCAGCAGGCCCATCATAAAAAACGGTGCAGTGCGGCCGACGCCGTCAAACAGATAGCCGCCGCCCAGGCTGGTGACCAGAATGCCCAGTCCGCCCAACTGACCAAAGACGCCGACAATGGCGCCGCGGTATTCGCCGCGGGCTTCCTGACCCAGCAGCACTCCGACCGACACGATCACACCGGTCTCGCCCATGCCAAGCAGCACGGCAGCGGGGTAGAGCGCCGTCGAGTAGGGGTCGTCAATCATGCTCATGGAAATATAACCGCCGCCGGCCAGCGCCAGGCCGATAGTCACGCCCAGCAGCCGGTGCACGCGGTCGCAGATGAACCCCATGACAGGTGCCCAGAGCACGGCGCAGCCCTGAATCAGGCCGAACAGCGGGCCGGCAATGGCCAGTGCCTCAGCCGTAGTTTTGCCCTGTTCCAGTCCTTCCTGCACCATCCACAGGGAAAAAAAAGTGCCAATAACCGCAAAATCGCCGCGGCCGATAAATGCGCCACCGTAGGCGATGCTCAGCCGCGGGTTGCGGATGCCCAGCCGCAGGCCCTGAAAAAACTGCCGGAAAATGTGATCTTTGGAAGCTTCCTTGTTGCCGCCACGGAACAACCCGACATACATAATGAACGCAATGAACACCGCGATGGCAGCAACCGTCCAGAAAGAAAACCGCCCGGCATCAAGATTGGTGGCGCCGTTGTCCTGGTAAAACCGCGGCAACTGCGACAGCAGGAACGACATGGCCAGGATGCCCAGTCCGTTGCACAGGCTGGTGGTGCCAAGCCAGCGGCCGCGGGACCGCTCCTGAATATAGTCCACCGTGCAGGCGCTCAGCATAATCGCTATGCCTGCGACGCCTACGGCGAAGATGCCACGCACGATATAGAGTTGGTATTCGGCGCCGGCCAGAGGATACAGTGCGTAACCAAGACCCGTGACGAGGAATCCTGCTGCATAGACCGGTGGTCGCCCCAGTTTGTCTGAAATGGCCCCGACCAGGCCGGCAATCGTAATGAACACCACTTCCTGGAAGGCGTGCAGGTTGCCGGTCAGGCGGCCCTGCTCATCTTCCGGAATATGCAGCAGTTCATTGAATACGTACGGCTGCATGAAGCTCATGAAGCTGACGGTCGCCATGGTGCCGAAGGCGGCGAACAGCATGGTTGCAAGGTTTACCCCGGTGACTCCCGGCGTGAACCACAACGGCCCCACGCGGAGCGCATTATTGTTATCCATTATTCAGGGTTATCCAGTTTGCAGCCGTTCCAGCGCCTGCAGGGTCTGCGCCGAAACAGGCGCGGACATGGAGCCGGTGATCACATCAATGAGATTCTGCACAAACAATTCCGCGTCGATTTCAAACGGACCGGTTTTTCTTGCGGTACGCAGCTTCTCCCGGTCAGCCAGCGCGTGCACGATTTGCTCGAAGGCGAGCCCGAAGCGCTGTCCGACCAGCACCTCGGGAATGTCCGGCAGCGCTTCATAAAGCAGACGAATGGCCTCGGACAATCCCCCACTGTGTTCCTGCTTCCAGAGTTCGACGAGATCGAGCTGCGGGTGACCAATAGCCTGTGCCATAAAACGGATGTAGTTGCCGCCGCTGGTGTCGGCATCAATCTCGGCCACAATAGGCAGCACGATGACGCTTACCAGCGTGCGCACATCCTGCTGCAGACCGGCTGCAACCGCTTGTTCAAGCTGCCGGACGCGGCGTTCATTGACGCTCTGCATGCGCTGCTCGTAAATCGACAGAATCAACGCGCTTTTGGAGCCAAAATGATAGTGCGCGGCAGAAGAGTTTTTCTGCCCGGCCGCAACATTGATCTGCCGCAGCGAAACCCCGTCAATGCCGGCTTCGGCAAACAGTTTTTCGGCTGCCATGATGAGCTGGTGCCGGGTATTGTCGCGCGCGGAGCTGGACTGCGTCTGGGCTTGCATGGTCTCTAAATCATCTGATTTAATTCGTGCCGAGTCAAGCGTTGAGTCAGGCGCCGGGCGGGCGGAACACGCGGGCGAAATACTCCGCCAGGTCGGTGCTGATTTCCTCAGTGGCAGCGCTGCCGATACCGGCCAGGTTCTGGGCCAGCTGCTTCTTGATGTCCAGCTGCATCTGCCGCGCAATCTGGATGCGCTGCGCCTGTGGCGAGCCGGCGCCATGCATGGATTCGGTCAGGTATCCGACCGCATTGCGGCCCAATGTCATGTTTTCTATCAAGCGCAGGATGCGGATGCGGTTCTCGGTGGAAACATCGCTGCGGCCCTGCAAATATTTTTTTATCAGCGGGCCGATATCAGGATGGTCGAGATCCTGCTCCGAGGGCAGGGTAACGACCAGACCACCCGCCAGGTCCTGCGCCAGCCTGCCGATCTCATAAGGCATCCGTGTCACATGATGCTTGCAAACATTGGCGATCATGTCGTCGTTAATGTAGTTGCCGGAAGCAGTTTCGGTGGCCTGATAGCTGCTGGCTATGCCGGTGCTGTAGATGGTCTCATTGAGGTGGGTCATTTCCACCAGTTTGTCTTTAATATGTGACGCTTTGTCCGCGCCGTTGTATTCAGCAATGGTGGCAGCCGCGCCGATCAGTACATCGCCGACTCCCGATTTGCACACGTAGCTGCGACGGTGATAACAGGTAAATCGCTCCACCAGCATGGACGCAAATTCATATTCACCATTCATGAAAATGTGTTCGTTGGGGATAAACACATCGTCGAGCACGATCATGGCTTCCTGGCCGGCGAATTGTTCATTGCCCGCATCAAGCCCATTGCCTTCCATACTGCGCGTGTCGCAGGACTGGCGGCCATAGATATAGGTGATGCCCGGGGCGTCAACGGGGAAAGCGCCCACTATGGCATAGTCAATATCGGCTTCACCCAGCCGGATAGTGGGCATGATCACTATCCAGTGCGAATTCACACAGCCGGTCTGGTGAGCTTTTGCGCCGCTGACGTAGACGCCCGCATCGGTTCTGCGGGTAATTCGCACATACATGTCCGGATCGTCCTGCTGATGCGGCGCTTTACTTCGATCGCCTTTGACGTCTGTCATAGCGCCGCCGATAACGTGGCCGGCGGACTGCCGGTCGGCGACAAAGCGTTTGAAACGCTCGTGATACTCAGTGCCGTGACCGGTGTCTATCTCGCAGGTTACCGAATGCAGGGCATTAAAGGCATCCATACCGACACAGCGCTGAAAACAGGTGCCGGTCAGCTGTCCCAGGCGGCGCTGCATTTTGTTCTGCAGTACCAGGTCTTCGGGACTGGTGGCGATATGCAGAAACCGGTTGATGCGTTCGCCCGTGTAGGGCGATATAGCACTGGCCAGTTCCGGATTGGATTCGGCGAGGTCATAGGTCTTGGCGACGGCATTGATGGACGGGCGTATCATCGGATGATCGACCGGTTCGGCAATGCGCTCACCGAACAGGTAGACGTTCAGGTTTCTGCCGCGGATGCTGTCTATGTATGCGGCGCCGGTGCGGATCATCGCCGCGGCAGATATTTTGCTGGCTTGCTCGGGCATAGTCGTTGTACTTTGACTGTGGTTGAATTGATGCAATTGATTTAAAGCGGATTCTATCATGCAGAACATGTCGCCATTGCAGAACCCGGTATTCCGGCGGTTGTTCACCGCGCAGGTTATTGCGCTGGTCGGAACCGGACTGACTACCGTCGCGCTGACTTTGCTGGCCTACGATCTGGTGCAGGAAAATGCCGGCGTGGTGCTGGGCACAGCGCTGGCCTGCAAAATGATTGCCTATGTGGTGTTTGCCCCGGTCATCGGCGGACTGGCGCACCGCTTTCCACGCAAACCGTTGTTGATCACTCTGGACCTGGTCCGGGCGGGAATAGTTCTGGTCATGCCTTTTGTTACCGCGGTTTGGCAGATATACCTGCTGATTTTTTTGTTGAATCTGTTTTCGGCGGGATTCAAGCCGGTATTCGCGGCCGCCATTCCGGAAGTGCTGGCGGACGAAGAGCAATACACCAAAGCCTTGTCTTACTCGCGTCTGGCTTATGATCTGGAGAATCTGCTCAGCCCGACCCTCGCAGGCATTGCGCTGCTGTTTTTCAGTTATACGGGTTTGTTCGCTGCCAATTCTGCAGCGTTCGTGGTATCGGCGCTGCTGATTCTGTTCTGTCCACTGCCTAAAGCCGAGCCACAGGACCGGCTCGGCGGCATCTGGGGCGAGATTAGCTTCGGTGTTATTGCCTATATGAAAACGCCGCGCCTGCGCGCCTTGCTGACGCTTTATCTGGCGGTGGCCTGCGCCAGCGCCATGGTAATCGTCAATACAGTGGTATACGTCAAGGAAATTCTTGGCGGCAGCGACGAGGAAGTCGCGCTGGCTTTTGCCGCAGCCGGTTTTGGTTCCATGCTGGCGGCGCTGGCTGTGCCAAGGCTGGTGGAAAAAGTAACCGACAAAGCAATCATGACAGGCGGCGCCATCCTCATGGGTATCGGTGTGATGGCCATCGGCATGGGACCGGGCATCACGGCCATGTTGCCGGTCTGGTTTACGATCGGACTGGGCTGGTCGCTGGTGCAGACTCCGGCGGGCAGGGTGGTGAACCGGTCCGCCCGCTCCAGTGACCGCGCTGCGTACTTTTCGGCGCAGTTCGCTCTGTCACATGCCTGCTGGCTGTTGGCCTACCCGCTGGCCGGACAATTGGGGGCTGCTATTGGTATAGCAGCGACCGCCCTTTATCTTGGCCTCGCTATTGTTGCGTTTGGTGCACTGGCCATGCTGACCTGGCCGCCGCAAGCAGGACACTCCCTTGAACACGAGCATGCCGCGCAGGATCATCTGCACCTGCACACTCACGGGCGACATCATCAGCATGAACATCGCGGCAACGAGGGCCCCGAACCGCACAGCCATCCGCACTATCATCCCAGGCAGCGCCACGCGCACAACTTCGTTATTGATGAGCACCATCTGACCTGGCCCAAACCACGCGTCTAAAAAAAGCCCCGGCCGTTGCGGGCCGGGGCTGTATTTATCGCTGCACTGCCGCTGGCAGGTCAGCCGGCAATCCTAGTCACCGAAGCGGTATACGTACTCGATGCCGTAGGCGCGGCCGAAAGCCGGCGATATGGAGTTCTGGTGCAGTCCCACGTTGTTGGACCAGGTCGGGCCGGTAATCACCGGGAAGCCGAAAATACCTGTCGGCGTGCGGTCATCCAGAATATTGTTGACGTATGCGGCGAGGGTCCAGTCGGCAGACTCCAGCCCCAGGCGGCCGTTCCAGCGCTTCCGGTTCGGATACTTCAGGAAGTTGTCCGCTTCGGCATAACGTTCCGTCTCCAGCACGAAATCTGTGCGCGCAAACCACTCAAATACTTCCGGCCCGTCAAATGCGTTCAGAGTGATTTCATTGACGTAATCCAGACCGAAAATAAACGAATGCTTCGGCGCGCCTGGAATCCGCTTGCCATTGGCATTGCCTTCACCGGTGAGATCGGCCAGCGCAAGATCGTAATATTCCCTGAAAGTACCGTTTGCAAGGCCATAGGAAAACTGACCGGACAGGTTCTCGGTGAACAGAAAACTGGTCTCCAGTTCTGCACCCCAGATTTTGCTTTTACCTGAGTTAACGTTGATCTGCGTCAGGGTGCCGCCAATGCTCTCGTTTTGCGACACAGCCTGGTTCTTCCAGTTGATGTAGTAGACGGCGTAGTTGGTCGTCAGCCGCCGGTCCATCCAGGTCTTCTTGGCACCAAACTCGTAAGTCCACGCTTTCTCAGGCTTGATAACGGTCAGCCCGAAATTGGGCTTGTTGTTTTCGGCAATGGACTCGCACTGGTTCGCCGTGGTGCGGAAATACGCAGTCACAAATTCAGCAGGCTTGTCACCCTTGGCAGCCGATACATAGTACATGGTGCTGTCGTCGGGTTCGTAACGCAGAATGAAGCGCGGTGATAGAGCCTTGATCTTACTCTTGCCCTTATTGCTCTGCCCGTAGTACTGCGTGTAAATACCACCGGGGTCTTCGCCGGCATCACAGGTCGCGCCGGCATCAATGTCACGTTCTTCTTCGGCCCAGCGCAGTTCGGACGAGAATTCCAATGAATCGGTAATGTCGTAGTTCAGCGAGCCGAATACAGCAATATTCTTGATATTCTGGGTCAGCGGAATAGGCGAGAACTGCGCCTGACCGGGACCCGGGAAGCGGCGCTGGTTGCTGGTGCGGTCTTCCTCGAAGTAGTTCACGCCGACAATGCCGCGCAGCCGCCGGTCGCCGGGGCTTTCAATCCGCGACTCGAGGCTCTGGTTTTCCCAGGCAGCCTTTTCCATCATGTGGAACAGGCCTACACCCAGAATCGGGCGCCGTTCGGTGCGGTCCAGATCGTAAACCTGATCAAAATCGTCTTTGTTCCAGGCTACTCGTGTCAGCCAGGTCCAGTCGCCGATATCCTGATCCCATTGCACCAGCAGGCGGGTGGTGTCGCGCCGGGTGCCCGGTTGTGCCGGAGCCGCGATACAGTCCGCCGGCACCAGGGAGCCGAGACAGCCCGGGTTGCCCATGATGCCGTCATAGAAGTCCGGCAGGTTTATACGGGCCTGACGCGGCGCGCCTTCTGCGGGGAGGGTGTAAGCGATACCCGGCATTACGCCCGGAATGGCAGGAAACAAAAAGCCGGGCTCGTAGGTCTCCGGCTGGGGAAATGCCGCTGTATTAAACGAGGCGTTGTTGGGATTAAACGGGTTGCCGGCAAAATAGGTCACCCGATCCGGGTCCAGCGTACCGCAATACGCGCCCGGGGAAGTCCCGAACCAGACTTCACCGCTGTTGTCAGCTGTGCCCGGATTGCCGATGGTCGGCAGAAAGCAGTTCAGCTCACCATTTTCCTGCAGCACCTGCACCCAGTGGTCATCATCGCCCTTGGTAAAGCTGGCCTTGAAAGTGAGCTCCGTGGTATCGGTCGGAGTCCACAGGAACTTGGCAGCAATATCCTTGGTATCCGTGCCGCCCAGCCGCGAGTTGTCACCGCGCTGCGGCGCTGTCAGCGGTGCTGCCAGATGAATCGGTGCCTGACCGTCTTTGAGGCTGTTGCGGTATTCACCACCGTAGGTATCCCATGATATGGAAGTGAAGTAGTAGAGGCTGTCCTGAATCAGCGGACCGCTGGCCCAGCCGCTTACCGTTGCCGAATCGTGACTGGCCACATTGGTCTTCATTTGCCCGGTAAACTCGTTACTGGGTTTGCGCGTTATATAGTTCACAGCGCCAGCAAAAGTGGCGCGGCCAAACTGGGCTGACTGCGGGCCACGCAGGATTTCCACCCGCTCGACGGGGCCGAGGGTCAGCGTCTGGATACTGCCGGACACAAAAGCGCCGTCGACAAAATACGATGCGTTGGGCGCAGCACCCGTGGACGGTGCTGCCTGACCGCGAATGGTGGGCCGGTCGAGACGACGGCCTACCTGACGTTCGGTATTGAAGTTGGGGGTCAGCAGGGCGACGTCTTCGTTGTCGAAAGCGCCGACCTGTTCGAGCTTTTCAGCCGTGAAAGCACTGATGGAGAGCGGAACTTCCTGCAGTGACTCCTGACGTTTACGCGCTGTCACCACGATCTCATCGGCAGACAGCTTGGACTTCTTTTGTTCTTCCTGTTCCGGCCCATCCTCGGCAACAGCCAGGTTGGACAGCATATAGACAAGGGTTGTGGCCGCGAGTAGCGCGAACCGGTTCAGATCCTTCAGCACTATGTTTCCCCCGTCCGGACTTTGTAGTAGGTGCCGGACTTAATAATCAAACATTATAGTAAGCCGGAGAATACTAGCTTTTGCGCCCATATTGCTCAAGCGCCTTGTGCCACGGGGTTCCTGGTGCCATGAAAAAGCCCCGCCCGCAGTGGCTGCGGCCGGGGCTGAGGGTTTCCCTGAACGGCTGTCTAGCTGGCCTTGGAAAGCTTGCGCTCGTTGCGGTCAGATACCAGGGGTATGGACTCAACGACCCAGTTCTTGGCTTCCCGGCGCGCGGGACAGGGAATGGCGAACGCCGTGTCTTTGCCATTGCGCTCGTTGAACTCCCGGATATCAATGCGCCAGCCGGCATTGTCGAATTTTTCCAGCCACTCACGGTAGGCAACAATGGCTTTGTCAGCCGGCATCAGTACTTCCTTGGTATTACTGATGGGCGTCTGGACCGGATAGACATGCTCCATGATGTCGATATCCTGCTTGGCGATTTCCTTGTTGCGTGCATGGATCGGCCCGTCATGTTTCGCATCCAGCATGAAATTACGCATGTTGAGGAAGAAGATGCGGGTGCGGGTTTCGTCCACGGGTTGCTCAAAGAAATACTGACGGAAGCCCATTTCCGGCGACGGGTTAATGTGCGTGATCACCGTGTTGGGACCGTAGGTGCCGCTGCCCGCCCAGAGGTCGCCGGATTCGGTGCGCGTATCGCCCCAGTTTTCCTTTTTCAACGGCGGCGCATCAAAGCGGTGCATGAACCACATGCCCCAGCCCTGCAGGTGATCTTCCACGTCATAGTCACGCACGTGGTAGGTCTCGCGGTTCATGGCAGTAAAGCCATGGGTCGGATGCACGAACTCATTGTGCGCCGGGTCCAGCGCGTTTTCGATGGAGCGCTCGTAGTAGTAGTCGATGTCCAGCACCAGCACACTGTTGGCGCGCCAGTTGGGGTCATCATACTCTTCCACTTCAAGCAGCGGCGGCCGTTCTTCTTCCGGCAGGTCGCCGAGGAAGGCGAAAACGATGCCGTATTTTTCCTGCACCGGATAGGCATCCACTTTGGCGCGGGCCGGCGGCTTCTTGCCGTAGCCAATGGACGGGATGTTCTTGCACACACCGTCGCTGCCGAATTCCCAGCCGTGATAGGGGCACACGACGCAGCCGTTAACCATACGCGGCACGGCCGGACCGGCAGACCAGGCGCCGCCCAGCGAACCGCCGCGGTGCACGCAGGTGTCGCTGAGCACGGCGGCATTGCCCTCTTCATCGCGGAATACGACCAGGTTTACGCCCAATACCTTGACCTTTTCAGGCTTGTCCGTGGCGAGGTCCTCGCTGCGAATAATCGGGTACCAGAAATTGATGTACATGCTTATCTCCTCAATACATGCGCGCCACCTGGGCGGCGACGTCTTGAAGAGCGATACTCCGGATGCCGGCGCAGACGGTCTATCAGTATTGATACCTACCGGACTAACTCTTGCTAAAACAAATGGTTATAGAGCCTGCGGGGTGCCGGCGGCAGGCGGCGGCAAAGGCCTATTCGTAACGCAGCGCGGCAATCGGATCGAGTCCGGCTGCCTTGCGGGCGGGCAGCAGACCGAATACCAGGCCGACGCCGGCACTGAAGCCGAAGGCCAGCAGCACTGCTGCGAGTGATATCGGCGTAGACCAGCCGGCCAGGGAGGCCATCAGCGACGCCGCGCCCGCCCCCAGGGCGATACCGAGCGAGCCGCCCACCAGGCAGAGTGTCATGGCTTCGATCAGGAATTGCAGCAGGATATTGGTCCGCGTCGCGCCCAGCGCTTTGCGGATGCCGATTTCCCGCGTTCGTTCGGTTACCGTCACCAGCATGATGTTCATGATGCCGATGCCGCCGACGAGCAGGCTGATACCGGCGATACCGGCCAGCAGGTAGGAAAGAATGTTGGCGGTTTCCTGCTGCATGCTGAGAAAGCCGCGTCGGTCGCTGAGGGTAAAGTCGTTTTTGCCGCCCGGAATGATCTGGTGTTCGCGGCGCATCACCCGTTCGACATCAATCATCGCTACCTCAATGGGCACGTTGGCGGCGATTTGTACACCGATATTGCGCAGTTCGTCATTTCCCGTCAGGCGTGACTGGGCCGTGCTGACCGGCACCCAGATATTCTGGTCACGGTTGCTGAAACCGATAGTGCCTTTGCTCTCAAATACGCCGATGATTTCAAAAGAGGTGCCTTTGATCAGCAGGTTCTGGCCGATGATCATTTCGGGATCGATCTCGAATTCGCCGGCGACATCGCCACCAACTACTGCGACGCGCTCCTTGGCCGCATCTTCGGCACTGGTAAACATTCGCCCATACTGCAGTGCATATTTATGCACTTCGCCATAATTTGGCGTTGAGCCGATTATCGTCAGGGTGCGGTTCTTGTTGCCCAGTTTCACGGGGATGGAGCCCGAGGTCTCCGGCACAACCGCAATAACTGATGCCACATCGCGGGCAATGGCATCCGCGTCATCATTGGTCAACGGCTGATCGTTAACCGAAACACCCCGGAACATGTGACTGCCCGCGCTTATGCCCAGAACGTTGGTGCCCAGGCTGTCAAGCTGTTCATTGACCGCGCGCTGCGCGCCGGTGCCGAGCGCGACCATGGCGATAACCGCTGCCACGCCGATGATGATGCCCAGCATGGTCAGAATGGCGCGGAACACATTGGCCCTGATGGATTGCAGGGCAACAACAATCATTTCCCATCCCAGCATGACGAATTACCTGTTGCGGTTCATTCCGGGCATGCCCATGCCCCCCATCCACTGTTTAAAGCGGTCCTGCGACATGATCAGGCCGGAGCTTGGCAGCAGCACAATCTGCTCACCTTCGCTGACCCCGGAAACCACTTCACTGTAGTCCAGATCGGTCAGGCCGGTCACCACATTGCGTGCTACCAGTTCATCGTCCTGCATGACAAACAGCCAGTAGCTGCCGCCGAACTGATAGCCCTCATCCTCGGCCGCTGCGCCTCGCGAGCCGCCGCCCGGTCGGCGCGAGCGACTGGCACCCGCCGGCGGCCTGCCGCGCGGCTGGCTTGCCGCTGCCGCCTCCGGTTCTTCGGCGCTGCCGCCATCGGTATCTGTGGCGCCCGAAACCGCGTCCGGCATTTGCATGCCGCTGTCGCTGAGCTGCTGGCGGATAGCGCTCTCGTCGATGCCCGTAAACAGTGCTGCCGCGGTGATGTCCTTGGGAGTGCGCAGCGCAATGGTCGGAACCGCCGGCACGCCGTAGCGGCTGGCAATATCGACTTCAACTTCAGCGTTCATGCCGGGCTTGAGCAGGCCGTTCTCATTGTTAATGGTGACAATAACCGCGAACAGCGTTACCGACTCCTCATCTTCGGCCTTGGGTTCTACTTTCAGGACTTTGCCGCGGAAGGGCTGATTCGGATAGGCAGCTACCGTAACAACGGCATCCTGACCAGGGTCGATTTTGCCAATGTCAGTTTCATCCACCAGCGAGCGCACCTGCACCGAGCGCAGATCCGCCATGGTCAGCAGTACTGTGCCGCCGCCGACATCCTTGGTCGGCGAGGAAATGACCTGACCGACCTCCACATCACGCGAAATAATTGTGCCCTGAATGGGCGCGCGTACTTCGGTGTCATCCAGCGCGATGCGGGCATTCTCGACGGCAACCTGAGACCGCACAACTTCGGCTTTGGCGTTGGCGTGCTCAAGAATGCTTTTTTCAAAATCAACTTCGTTGATGGTCCGCGAGCCAAACAGCTCTTCTGAAC
>JAUIEY010000226.1 GCA_030429685.1 Gammaproteobacteria bacterium | reverse complement strand
CATGTCGATTATTGAGGAAGGCCCGGAGCAGATGATCCGCATGGCCTATCTCGCCATTGTGGGCAGTTTTTCGATTAACGGGGTGGCCGAACTGCACTCGCGGCTGTTGCGCACCGGCCTGTTTCGGGATTTTGCTGAACTCTGGCCGGAAAAGTTTAATAACAAAACCAACGGAGTTACTCAGCGCAGGTGGCTGGCAGCATGCAACCCCGGGCTTGCCGCACTCATCAATGAGACCATAGGCGAAGGCTGGACCACGGATCTGGACCAGCTAAGCGGACTGGCGCCGCACGCGGAAGACCCGCAATTCCGCTACCGCTGGCAGGAAATCAAGGCTGCCAATAAGCGCCGACTGGCAACCAGAATTGCGACGTTGACGGGTGTCAATTGCGCACCCGACATGCTGTTTGACGTACAGGTCAAACGCATTCATGAGTACAAACGACAAACCCTGAATTTGCTGCATGCCGTTCACCTGTATGATCGCATCCTGCGCGGGGATGCCGATAATTTGCTGCCGCGAGCCATTGTCATCGGTGGCAAGGCAGCACCCGGCTATGTGATGGCCAAAAATATTATCAAGTGCATCAATAACGTCGCGGCGGTAATAAACAGCGACCCGGCGGCACAGGGCAAACTGAAACTGGTTTTCTATCCGGACTACAACGTTTCGGCGATGGAGCTGATCTGCCCGGCAGCGGATCTGTCAGAACAAATTTCCACCGCGGGCAAAGAAGCGTCGGGCACCGGCAATATGAAATTCATGATGAATGGCGCCCTGACTATCGGCACACTGGACGGTGCCAATGTGGAAATTCGCGAGGCAGTCGGCGCGGAAAATTTTTTCCTGTTTGGTCTGACGGTCGAAGACATTGAAACACTCAGGCCGAACTATGACCCGCAGGCCATCATTGCCGGCGATGACGATTTCGCGCGCGTAATCAAACTGCTGGAATGCTCGCATTTCAACCGCTTTGAACCGGGAATTTTCGATATGTTGCTGGCGTCCATTCGCTCGCCTGACGATGCATGGATGACAGCGGCTGATTTTCGCGGTTTTGTCGATGCCCAGAATGAAGTGGCCAGCGCCTACGCCGACGCGGAAAGCTGGACGCGCATGAGCATCCTGAATACTGCTGCTGCCGGTCGGTTCTCCACCGACAGGACCATGCGCGAATACAACGAGGGCATCTGGCGGCTGGAGCCGCTCACGAACAGTTCGCAATGATCAGTATGCCAGAGGGCATCCGACCGGGAGCAAACGGCGAAGACGGCGGTACCCGTTTCACGCTTTTTTCGTCCGTCGCCGAGCAGGTCACGCTGTGTTTGTTTGACGACCAGAACAACGAAGTCCGTCGACTCGCTATGCAGCCGGCGGCTGCAGACATCTGGTCACTCTGGCTGCAAGACTGCGGTGCGGGACAGCGCTACGGTTTTCGCGTTGACGGGCCGTACCAGCCTGCGTCCGGCTTGCGCTGCAACCCGCACAAATTACTGGTGGATCCTTACGCGCGGCTGCTGGACGGGGAACTGGCGTGGCACCCGGCCGCGCACGGCTATGCCGGCAACAATCCGCAGGGCGACCAACGTTGCGCTCTGGACAGCGCGCCGTATGTGCCTAAAGCAGTGGTATGCGACCGCGATCCGGCCCCGGCTGTCAGCCGGCCCGACATTGCCTGGCGCGACAGCATCATTTACGAACTAAACGTGCGTGGCTATACCATGCGCTGTCCGGAACTCAGCGCCACCGAGCGCGGCCGTTTTGCCGGGCTGGCAAACGGACAGATCATCGACTATTTGTGCGCCCTGGGCATCACGGCGATCGAGCTGCTGCCGGTGCAGGCGTTTGTCGACGAACAATTTCTGGTCAGACGCGGACTGCGCAACTACTGGGGCTACAACACGCTGGGGTATTTTGCGCCTGCCAGCCGCTATGCCGGCAGTGACCCCATTGGCGAATTTCGCGGCATGGTAGATGCGATCCACGATGCCGGGCTCGAAGTTATTCTCGATGTTGTCTATAACCACACTGCCGAGACCGACGAATTCGGTCCGACGCTTTCGTTCCGTGGCATCGACAACGCGAGCTACTATCGCCTGGTGCAGGACGCGCCCGGTTACTACGTCAATGATGCGGGCTGCGGCAATATTCTCGATGCCGAAAAACCCGCTGTGCAGGCACTGATACTGGACAGCCTTGAATACTGGCATGCAGACATGGGCGTGGACGGTTTCCGTTTCGATCTGGCAACGATTCTGGGACGCACCCGGCATGGTTTCGACCCGGACCATCCGCTGCTGCAGGCCATTGAAAACCATCCCGCTCTAAGCGCGGCAAAACTGATTGCCGAACCCTGGGACATCGGTCCCGGAGGCTATCAGCTGGGTAATTTCGGAGCACCCTGGGCGGAATGGAACGACCGCTACCGTGACAGCGTGCGGCAATTCTGGCGCGGCGACAGTGGCACAGGCGGGGAGTTTGCCAGACGCGTACATGGTTCCGCAGCAGAATTTGCAGGCAAACAGGCAGGGCCGGCCGGCAGCATCAACTTTGTTGCCAGTCATGATGGCTTCACGTTGCTGGACGTGGTCAGTTTCAGCAGCAGGCACAATGCTGCCAACGGCGAACACAACGCGGACGGTCATGCGCACAATTACAGCCACAACTACGGTGCGGAAGGGAGGACCGACGATGCTGCTATCAACGAATTGAGGCGGCGGCAACGGCTCAATATGCTGGCTACGCTGCTGGTATCGCAGGGCACACCGATGCTGCTGGCCGGGGATGAATTTGGTCACAGCCAGCAGGGGAATAACAACGCCTATGCGCAGGACAACGAACTGACCTGGCTGGACCGCTCCGGTCTATTGCATGACCCGGAATTTACCGCACAGGTGAGCGCGTGGATCGCGCTGCGCCGGCGGGAGCCTGTGCTGCGCTGGCCGGCCCATATGCATGGTGAAACAAATGACGACGGCACTGCAAACCTCGCCTGGCTGCAGCCGGACGGCGCACACATGGACACAGAGCACTGGCAGCAGACACTTGCTTTCAGCATGGTGCTTTGCAGCGCCGCGGATGATCAGTTGGCCATTCTGTTCAATGCGTCCGACGCGGCTGGAAATTTTTGCCTCCCGGCCGGCAGCTGGGACCTGCAGCTGGCGACGGGAACCGCGGAGCTCACCG
>JAUIEY010000225.1 GCA_030429685.1 Gammaproteobacteria bacterium | reverse complement strand
GGACAAGATTACCCTGACCTACTGGACGCTGATGGAGCGCATGCGCGACAAGGGCTGGCAGCTTGACCGTGCGCAGCTCGGCGACCCGGACCACATCCCGCGAATTATTCCGTCGCCCGCGCGCAAAGCCAGTCCGGACGGTTGGGTGTTTCCGGCGATGGCGACGCTGGCGCCGGCTGATGCCAAAGAAGTCCGGGTTGCTGACCTTCACTATGTCGACATCGACGACATCGAGCCGACCCGCCCCAAAAACTATGCGTTGTCGGAGCCGCTGGTGCCGCATGATCCGCTCACGACCGCCACGCTCGAGTGGGACGGCGACGCGCTGAAGCGCATTGAGGCCGCGCCGGAATTCGTGCAGCCGATGATCATAGAGAACGCTGAAAAAGCGGCCAGAGAACGCGGCACCAATTTTGTCACGGTGCAATTGCTGGACGAACTGCAGGCACAGCAAACCGGCTAACAACAAGGAAGCACATGAGCGACAAAGAGCTGGACGGCAAGGTCGTCATCATCACCGGTGGCACCATGGGCATCGGTTTCGGCATGGCGACCCGGCTTGCCAGGTACGGTGCCAGGGTTGTAATCACCAGCCGCAATGCCGACAGTGGCGAAGCAGCGCTGGGACGCCTGGTCGAAGCAGCCGGCTGTGACGCAGCCTGTGTCGCCTACCGGCAAATGGATATCTGCAGCGAGGCGGACAACGCAGCAACGGTGAAATTTGCGGTTGATACGTTCGGGCGTCTTGATGCCATTATCAATAACGCCGTGTTTCCCGGCGATTTCCAGCTGCTGGCCGACGAATCGCTGGACAGTTTTCAGCAAGTGGTCAACACCAATATTACCGGCACCTACCTGGGCATGCGGTTTGCCATACAGCAGTTTCTGGCGCAGGGCGCATCCACGGGTGACAACTACTCGATCATCAATATCAGCTCCGGTGCGACTCGCGACATTGCCATGCGCATGGCGCCTTACATTGCGTCCAAGCGCGCGGTGGAAGGCCTCACCGAAGCTGCCGCGTTGGAATATGGGCGACAGGGTATCCGGGTGAACACGCTATTGTTCGGTGTGTTCGAGACCGAAAAAGCCAAACAGATGCATGCCGCCATGCCGGAGATTGAGGAAAAGAATGCCGCAAAGCATCACGTCGGCCGCTTTGGCGACTGCGAACACGATGCCGGGGAGGCGGCCGCCTACCTGATTTCGGAACGCAGTGCGTTTGTTACCGGCACCACGCTGTTCATTGATGGCGGTATGTGCCTGTAAGTTAACATAATTGCTTGGTCATCCATTTCCTTCCGGTAACGAAAATTTAATTTGTAATCTGCACTGCCGGTGCTATCTTAACCGGTGAGGAAGATCAATATTTTCGGCCGTTTAAACCGGTACCAGCGGTGAAGGTCGGGAACAATTGCCCACAGTCTTGATTGACTGCACAAGATGCCTGCAGGGCATCGGCATAATTAAATTGGGGATGCAAATGAACAGCAGAAGAATTTTTCAGTCACTGACCGTGTCGGCGTTGTCCGCGGTCAGCCTGCCGCTTGCGGCTGCGCCGCTGTATGACACTTTTGGGCCATTGGATGGCGCAACCTGGGGAGGCACCGGAATTCCCAATGACGAAGTTGCGATTTCTGATCAGTGGTCCAACGGCAGCACCTTAATTACGGTCGCGATGAGTGCCACGCAGCGCTATTCCAATCCAGCGCTTACCAATGACGGTGCCGGCACCTACTACGCTCAGGCCGGCAGTAATTTCGGCGGCGCAGGTGAAAGCAGTTCTGAGGGTGCGCTCTGGAATTTCAATTTCTACATTGATGTCGACAGCACCACGGAAACTATCGACGATTACGAGTTCACCCTGTTCTACGATTTTGACCCGGCGTTTGACAACGGTCCGGCAGGGCTCGGCACGCTGAACCTGAATGACTGGATAACCTACTACGAAGGCCCGGGCGCAACGCACCATGAAGATTCACAGAACCTGATGTTTAGCTGGACTTCGACGGCAATCCCCGGAACCGTTGCACCGCCCGGAGGTGTATTCGATCCGAATGCGCTTGGCGAATACAACTTCGGTATTCAGGTGACGCAGGACGGCTGGGGTGTCGAGAACGTCCGCATGGACGTGCAGGTTGTGCCGGTTCCGGCTGCTGTCTGGCTGTTTGGTTCGGCGCTTGCCGGTCTGTTCGGCTGGTCGCGTCGCCGCAGCTAGACCGCTGGCCCCGCCGCCTTTACCAGACTCGCCTTTACTACCAGGGCAGCACGCTGCCGTCCCAGTTGTAGTAGACACCGCTGTCGTCAAGTGTCAGCCGGTCTATCAGGCCGATCATGTCATTGATGGCGGTGCGCGGCACCAGCCGCCCGGCTTTGATCATGCGCTGGTATAGCGGCGGCACGGTTTCGGGATCGGCTGCATTCATGTAGTCCTCGGTATCGATCGAGCCCGGCGCCAGTATGCTGACAATGACACCCTTGTTGCGCATGTAAATGGCCAGATTTTTCATCGCCATGTTCAGGCCCGCCTTGCTGGCCGAATAACCGACATTCACCGGCATGGTCTGGTTGGTAATTGAGCCGCCAGTCGATGTCAGCGCCACGATTGTTTTCTGCTTGCTGGCCTGCACATGCTCCTGAAAAGCTTCCGAAACTTTCAGCGGGCCGATGATGTTGACGCGCAGAATTTTCTCAAACCATGCGTAATCAATATTGCCGAAGGTGCTCATGCCATGGCGGTATGCGTTGATGGCGGCATTGTTGAGCAGCACGTCAATCGGCACACCACGGTATTTCTCTGCCAGTGCCGCAATCTCGGCATCGTCCATGATGTCAAGTTCCTCGACCACGATATTCGGGCTGGCGGCCGCCAGTGCGTTCAGCTTGTCGGCCTCAGTCGGTGTGCGGCAGGTGGCAATGATGTTCCAGCCCAGCTTGTTGTATTCCTCAACAAAGGCGAGACCATAGTTAGCATTGGACCCGGTTATCAGCACGGTGGGCCGGGCCGGGTCCGGAAACTCCGCGCCCGCTGCGGTCAGGCTCAAAGCCAGCAGCAAGGGCGCAGTCAGGAAGTTAACCGCAAATTTTTTCATGGTTTCACCTTGCCGGGTTCGCCCGGAAAGTCTGCGAATAGTGCCGCCGCCAGTTCGCTGACGGCAGCTGATGCCATTGCCGGTGTGTCGCGGGTTTCCCGC
>JAUIEY010000010.1 GCA_030429685.1 Gammaproteobacteria bacterium | reverse complement strand
GCGGCAGGAGTGGCAGCAATGGCTGGCCTGAATCACCGCCGCACCCGGCTGACACCGGCGATTCGCGAACTTACACAGGTAGCCCGGCCAGCCAGCCGTCAGTTCATTCAACCGCTGTTCGTCAGCGAAAGTGCCACCGCACGGGAGCCCGTACCGGGCCTGGACGGAGTCTGGCGCGATACACCGGATAGCCTGCTGCAGCAGATTACGGCCGACATGGAACAGGGCATTAACAAGTTTCTGCTGTTTGGCGTACCGGCGACCCGCAGCGACCGGCATTTTGATCACGCGTTTACCGCGGCACAGATTGCTGCTGTCAAAGCGGAATTCGGCGCAAGTGTCTGGCTCGCCGCGGATGTCTGTCTGTGCTCGTCCACCAGTCACGGCCATTGCGGCATCCTCAACAGCAGTGGCGACCAGGTTGAAAACGCTGCCAGTGTGGCAGAACTCAGTGCCGCCGCATTGTTGTATGCGCAGGCCGGCGCCGACTGCGTTGCGCCCAGCGACATGATGGACGGCAGGGTCGCGGCTATCCGTCAGGCGCTGGATGCAGACGGTTATGATGCAGTTGTCATCATGAGTTACTCCGCCAAGTTTCATTCCGGGTTCTACGGACCGTTTCGGGTCGCCGCAGAATCAGCCCCGGGCGCCGGCAACAGGCTAACGGATCGTGCCACCTACCAGATTGATCCGGCGCGGCCGGACGATGCCCTGCAAAGTTCGCAGCGCGATGCAGCCGAAGGCGCTGACATACTCATGGTTAAACCGGGCCTGCCCTACCTTGATGTACTGACCCGGCTCAGCGACGCCATTCCGCTGCCGTGGGCGGTGTATCAGACCAGCGGTGAAGCAGCCGGCTTCAATCTGCTGGCGCGCGCAGGGCTGGGCGATCGCGCACGCCTGAACGTTGAAGCGTGGACCGCATGCGTGCGCGCGGGCGCGCGGATGATAATCAGTTACGATGCCCGGCAGGCTCGGGACTGGCTCGGGTCATAATCGCGCAGGACTGCAGTCATGACCCGATCGGCCGACTATTTTGCCCGCGCACTGCGCGTTACACCCGGCGGTGTGCACTCACCGGTACGTGCCTTTGCCGCAGTCGGCGGTCAGCCGCTGTTCATCGAATCAGCCGGTGGCGCAATAATCCGTGACGCCGACGACAATACCTACACAGACTATTGCATGGCATTCGGTCCGCTGATTCTCGGCCACGCCAACCCATCGGTAGCCCAGGCGGTACACCAGGCGGTAGACCACGGCTGGAGTTATGGCACCGCCGAGCGCTGGTCACTGCAACTGGCGGAACTGATCACCGGACGCCTGCCATGGGCGGAGCAGATTCGCTTTGTCAACTCCGGTACCGAAGCCGTGATGACTGCGCTGCGACTGGCGCGCGCCGCTACCGGCCGCCGCAAACTCGTAAAGTTTGCCGGCTGCTACCATGGCCATAGCGATGCCATGCTGATCGCCGCCGGTTCCGGCATGAGCGGCATGCCGGCCAGCGCGGGGGTCACTGCGGCGACTGCAGCCGAAACACTGGTATTGCCGCTCGCTGATAGCGACGCACTGACAACAGCCTTTGCCGCTCACGGCAGCGAGATTGCGGCGGTAATTATTGAGCCGCTGCCGGCCAATCAGGGTTTGCAGCCGCAAACCACCGAGTTTCTGCAAACGCTTGCGGCCACCTGCCGCGCATCCGGCGCGCTATTGATTTTTGACGAGGTTATTTCCGGGTTTCGTTGCAGCTTCGGCGGCGTAGCCGGCCAGACCGGTCTGCAGCCGGATCTGGTGACGTGGGGCAAAATCATCGGCGGCGGCTTTCCGGTCGGCGCTGTTGCCGGCCGCCGTGAGCTTATGCAACGCATCGCGCCGGCCGGCGACGTCTATCAGGCCGGCACCCTGAGTGCCAACCCGGTGGCCATGCAGGCCGGACTGGCAACTCTGCGGCAACTGGAAGACGGTGGGGTTTACAGGCAACTCGAACAACTGGGGGCGCAGCTGCGTGACGGGCTGCAGGCCGTCAAAAATCTGCGCGTCACGGCCACCGACTCGCTGTTCTGGCTGCAGCCTGCCAGTGACCCGGTCAGCCACTACGGCGATCTGCATCGTCATATGCTTGCCGGCGGAATTTACCTGCCGCCCAGCCCACATGAAGTTGCATTTTTTGCGACCGCCCACACGCCGGCCGATGTCGAAAGGCTGATAGCGCGGGCCGGAAGCTGGCAGCCTGCCTGCTAGAATTACCGGCTCTGCCCTGTAGCCATCGAGAAATCCGTTGCAAGTTAGTCAGCTGTCCATTCCCGACATAAAAATCCTTACGCCGGTCAAACACGGCGACAACCGCGGCTTCTTTTCCGAAATATATAACCGCGAAACATTGCTGGATGCCGGCATCGACATGGACTTCGTTCAGGAAAACTACTCGTGGTCCGCCGATGTGCACACGGTGCGAGGGCTGCATTTCCAAACCGGCAACTATCAGCAGGACAAACTGGTGCAGGTGGTGCGCGGCGCAATTCTGGATGTGGCGGTGGACCTGCGGCGCAGCTCACCGAGCTATGGGCGCTATGTCAGCGCGGAAATCAGCGCCGCCAACTGGCAGCAGATACTGGTACCCAGAGGTTTTGCGCACGGCTTCATCACCCTGCAAGCGGATACCCACGTTATGTACCGGGTGACTGCGCACTATTCCCCCGAACACGATAGCGGCATCCGCTGGAACGATCCCGATATTGGCATTGACTGGGGCATCAGTGCCGATCAGGCCGTTTTGTCAAACAAGGACGCAAACCTGCCGTTTCTGGCCGACTGCGCTACACTTTTCGATTAATGCCGCCGCCTGGCCGCGGCACGTTTTGAACAGCCGGACTGCACGCAGGGTATGCATACATGAAATTGCTGGTAACGGGGGGCCTTGGTTTTATCGGCTCGGCAGTGGTGCGACGCTTTGCCGCCGACCCCGGTTGCCGCGTGCTGAATATTGACAAGTGCACCTATGCCGGCAATCCCGCCTCGGTGGCGGAAATCAGCGACCGGTCCAACTACACCCATTTGCATGCCGATATTGCCGACACCGAAGTCATGCAGCAGGCCGTGGCAGATTTTGCACCGGACGCCATTCTGCACCTGGCTGCCGAATCACACGTTGACAGGTCAATAGACGGCCCTGCTGAATTTATCCGTACCAACCTGGTGGGCACTTTTGCGTTGCTGCAGGCCGCACGCAACTACTGGGAAAAGCTGCCGGCCGACCGGCGTGATGCGTTTCGCTTCATCCATGTGTCCACCGATGAAGTGTTCGGTTCACTCGGCGACACCGGCGCGTTCTGCGAAGCCACGCCCTATCAGCCAAGCTCACCCTACTCGTCATCCAAGGCAGGCTCAGATCATCTGGCCCGGGCCTGGCAGCACACTTACGGCCTGCCAGTTATCGTGACTAATTGCTCCAATAATTACGGACCGTATCAGTTCCCCGAAAAGCTGATCCCGCTGGTCACCCTGAAGTGCCTGGCCGGTGAACCCATACCCGTGTATGGCCGCGGCGACAATGTGCGCGACTGGCTGTTCGTTGACGACCATGTCGCGGCACTGGCAACAGTGCTGCAACAGGGTGTTCCGGGCCACACGTACAATATCGGCGGGGAGTGTGAACTGAGCAATCTGGAAGTCGTGCGGACCATTTGCGCCATTGTTGATGAACTGCGACCGGCGCAGGAACCGCGTGAGTCGCTGATTGAGTTTGTCAGCGACCGCCCGGGGCATGATTTCCGCTACGCCATGGATATCAGCAAAATAAAACGTGAGCTGGGCTGGCAACCGGCGGAGGATTTTGCCGGCGGCCTGCGCAAGACCGTGCAGTGGTACATGCACCATACTGCATGGTGGCAGGCAGTGCTGGACGGGAGCTACCGGCTCGAGCGGCTCGGCGCAGCCTAGTCGGTCTTTGCCTGCTCAAAGCAGCCAAGCATCAGGTAAGGGATCTGACAAGGAATTAGGCAAGGAATCAGGCAAGGAAATAGGCAAGGGGAACCCTAAGCAAATGAAAGGCATCATCCTCGCCGGGGGGTCAGGCACCCGGCTCTACCCGGTCACCCGCGCCGTGAGCAAACAGATTCTGCCGGTTTACGATAAACCGATGATTTACTATCCGCTGTCCACCATGATGCTGGCGGGCATACGCACTATTCTTGTTATTACCACGCCGCATGATGCCGGGCAGTTTCAGGAGTTGCTGGGCGATGGCAGGCAATGGGGGCTGGATCTCCACTATGCCGTGCAGCCGGAACCGGAAGGCCTGGCACAGGCTTTTATAATCGGCCGCGACTTTATCGGCGCTGACAGCTGCTCATTAATTCTTGGTGACAACATTTTCTACGGCCCCGAGTTCGGCGCCAAACTGCAACGGCTGGCCGCTGCCGATCACGGCGCATCGGTGCTCGCGTATCGGGTCTCGAATCCGCAGGACTTCGGTGTGGTGGAGTTTGATGCCGGCGGCAATGCCATCAGCATTGAGGAAAAACCGGCCCGGCCACGTTCCAGCTGGGCAGTCACCGGCATGTATTTCTACGACAACCGGGTCTGCGACATTGCAGCCGGACTTAAACCGTCGGCACGCGGCGAACTGGAAATCACCGACATCAACGATCACTACCTGAAACTGGGTGAGCTGAACGTCGAAAAGCTGGGGCGCGGCTATGCCTGGCTGGATACCGGCACGCACGAGTCACTGCTGCAGGCAGCCGAATTCGTGCAAACAATAGAGCAACGGCAGGGATTCAAGATAGCCTCGCCCGAAGAGATCGCCTGGCGCATGGGTTTTATCAGTGACACTGAATTGCAGCAGCTCGCCAGGCCGCTGGCTAAAAGCGGCTACGGAGATTACCTGCTCAACATCATGCGGCAGAAAGACTGAGCGGTTGTTATTCGGCTGCGCGCATTGCCCATTGCAATGTCTCGATATGCTCCGCGATCTGCGCCACTGTCGGTGAATCGAACAATCTGCGCAGCGGTAATACCACCTGCATGGATTCGTTGACCCGGGCAGCCAGCTGGGCAGCGAGCAGTGAGTGACCGCCGAGCTCGAAGAAGTCGTCGTGAACACTGATCTTCTGCACCCCGAGCACGTCCGACCAGATTGCTGACAGACGTTCCTCCGTCGGTGTACGCGGCGCGACAAATTCACTCGCCGCATCACGCTCCCAGTCAGGTTCCGGAAGTTGGTGGCGATCAAGCTTGCCGTTGGCTGTCAGCGGCAGCGAGTCAATTCTGACCAGCGCGCCGGGGATCATGAAATCCGGCAAACTCGCCCGCAACGCATCGCGCAATGGCTTGCGCTCGGCGGTGCCCGTGTACCAGGCAGCCAGGCGGGCGGCACCGCCCGGGCCATTGTCGAGCAACAGAACTGCTGCGCTGTCGACCCCGGGAACAGCAAGCAGCGCGGCTTCTATCTCCGCCGGTTCCACACGTATGCCGCGCAGTTTCACCTGGTCGTCGAGGCGGCCGAGAAACACCAATTGCCCGTCCGGCAGTCGTCGCACCAGATCGCCGGTCAGGTACATGCGCCTGCCATCGGGCAGATCGCGGAAGCGCGCCGCGGTAAGGTCCGGCAGTTGCCAGTAGCCTTGCGCCAAATATCGGCTGATGACCGCCAGTTCTCCGGTCAGACCGGTGGGAGTGCCGGCGGCATCCAGAACCTGCAATTCCGTATCTGCGACTGCCTCACCGACCGGCACCAGGCCGCCGGGCAGCCGCGTCTGGTGATCAGCAAAAAACTGCACGGCCGTGGTTGATTCAGAAGGTCCCAGGCCATTGATAAAAACAGCCGGCGGCGCAAACTGGCGACGAAACAGATCAAAGTCACTACCATGCGCTTCCTCGCCGCCGAGCACGACCGCGCGCACGGCATCGAGTTCATGCCGGCACACTTTGCTGCGCATCAGGTAGCGAAATACTGTCGGCGTTGCATGCAGCACCGTTATGCCTGCATCGGACATACGGTCCAGCAGCTGCCCCGGATACGATTCGCTGCGCAAGTCCAGCGGATAAAGGCAGGCACCATTCAACAGGGCGCCAAATATATCCATCACCGCAGCATCAAAGCCATAGGCAGATAACAGGGTCAGGCGATCCTGCGGCTGCAGATGCAGGGCATTGCTATAGACCCGCGTATGGTGCAGCACGCCCGCATGCGACTGCATGACACCCTTGGGCTCGCCGGTTGAACCTGAGGTAAACAGCACATAGGCCAGTGAGTCCGGTTCAATATCAACATCCGGCGCCGCGGCCGCAGGCTGGTCGCTGTCACTGAGCAGCAATACCGGCAACTCCGCGGTCACTTCAGCCGGCAATAGCGCTGCATGCTGTGCATCGGTTACCACGGCTCCTGCACCCGCGGCAGCAATAACCTGACGCAGGCGCGCGGGCGGCGCATGCCGGTCCAGCGGCACATAGGCCTGACCGGCCTTTAGCACTCCGAGCATGGCCACCACCGCGCTGACCTCGTGACCCAGCAAAATTGCGGTGCGCGCTTGCCCCGCTGCTACCAGCTTTGTTGCCAGTGCATTCGCCAGCCCGTCGAGTTGTGCGTAGGTCAACGTCGCACCGGCCATGCGCACTGCCGCATGCTGTGGATAGCGGCGCGCCACAGCGGTGAAGCGTTGTACCAGGGTCTGCTGCGTAATGCTCGCCGGCATGGCGGCAAACGGCTGCGTGAATTTCACCGGCGGCGCAGTGGCTGACAGGCGCGCCTGACTCACCGGTAAATCCGGCTCGGCACAGAAGCCTTCCAGCAACTCGCCCAGATGTTGCAACAGACCGGCAACAGTGGCGGTATCAAACAGATCGGTGTTGTACTCAATCCCGGCCTGCAGCCCATCCTGTCCTTCGACCAGTGCCAGCGCGAGGTCAAATTTGGATGTACCGCGATCCAGTTGCAGCACCCGAGCCGTCAGTTCATCAAGCGTCAGCCGGCCGGCCGGTTCGTTGTGCAAATTAATAGTGACCTGCACCAGCGGCGAGTGAGCCGTGCTGCGCGCCGGTTGCAACAGCTCCAGTAGTTTTTCGAAGGGCAAATCCTGATGATCATATGCTTCCAGCGTGGTTTGCCGCACGGCTGCCAGCACCGCGCGGAACGAAGCATCGGGATCAATAGCGGTGCGTAACACCAGGGTATTCAGAAAAAAGCCGATCAGGTTTTCGGTTTCCGCCCGGTTGCGCCCCGCTACGGGCGCGCCCACCACCATGTCCGTGCGCCCGGTGTGGCGCATCAGCAATACTTTGAAAGCCGCCAGCAATACCATAAACAGAGTGGCGCCTTCGGCACTGGCAAGTTGCTGCAGTTGCTGCAGCAGTGTGGCGTCGAACTGACGATTTACCCAGGCACCGCGAAACCGCTGCACCGGTGGACGCGGGTAATCCAGCGGCAGTTCCAGCAACGGCGGCAGTTCGGCAAGCTGTTGCGCCCAGTAGGCCTGCTGCCGCTGCAGGGTCGCGCCGCTCAGCCAGCGCTGTTGCCACAACGCGAAATCAGCGTATTGCACCGGCAGTTCAGGCAGCGCTGCCGGTCGGCCGCAAGTGCGCGCTGCATACAATGCGCTCAGTTCGTCAAACAACACGCCCATGGACCAGCCATCCGCAATGATGTGATGCATAACCAGCAGCAGCACGGCGTCATCCGGCCCCAGTTCCAGCAAATAGACCCGCAGCAGTGGCGCGGAGCGCAGGTCAAAGGGAATGCGCACCCGTTCCAGCATGCGCCGTTGCAATTCTGCGTCATCGGCGCCACGCAAATGTTCGTGCCGCAGTGAGATTTCCGCAGCACTGTGTATAACCTGTACCGGTTCCCCAGCGTGATCGGCAAATGCAGTACGCAGCGATTCGTGGCGTTGCTGCAGATCGAGCAACGCCTGCTGCAGATGTTGCGTGTCAGGCATGCCATCGAAGCGCGCCGCCCAGTGCAGGTTATACGCTGCGTTGTCCGGCTCCAGACGATCAAGAAACCAGAGGCGCTGCTGCGCCCATGACAATGGCGGCAGACCTGCGCTGCTGTCACGCGGGCGCAAGACCGGCGCAGAAGATTCTGCATTGCGCGAGGCAGAACCGGCGGCTGCCAGCGCAGCGGCAAGGCCCGCGACCGTCGGCGCAGCAAAAAATGTGCGCAGGGAGATTGTGACCGCAAAGCTGTCACGCACCCGCGCCAATAAACGCATGGCCAGCAGGGAATGGCCGCCATGCGCAAAAAAATCATCGTGTCTGCCGGGTGCGCCGTGGCCGAGCAGTTCTGCCCACATTGTTGCCAGTTTGATTTCCGTCGCTGAGACGGGAACGGCATGTTCGCCGGCATCAACATTCGTATCGGCGGCCGACGCGCCATGCTCGGCCACGCGGCGCCGGTCAACCTTGCCGTTCGGCAATAGCGGCAATCGGGCAAGCCTGACGAACCGAGCGGGAATCAGCGGCGCCGGTAACACTGCCTGCAGTGCCAGGCGCAGCTCACTGCCCTCAGCCTCGCCACAGAAATAAGCTGTTAGCCGCTCACCGTCAGCAAGTACAGCGCACCGTTCCACACCGGGTTGTGCACCAAGCGCAGTTTCTATGGCGCCCGGCTCTACCCGCTGCCCGCGAATTTTTACCTGCCCGTCGAGCCGCCCGGCATAAACCAGTTGGCCGTCGGGCCTGCGCCAGACCCGGTCGCCCGTGTAATACAGCGTGTCGCCGGACAATGCATCAGGATGCATTTTCTGCGCGGTCAATGCAGGCATATTGAGGTAGCCGGGGCTGATGTACCGGCTGCGCAATACCAGTTCCCCGCAGACACCCGCCGGCTCACCCTGCTCGTCCAGCAACAACGCCGCGCATCCCGGCACCGGCCGGCCCACCGGCACCTGGCGGCCCGGCAATGCATCACCATGCTGCGCAACAAACTGCAATGCCAGGGTGGACTCAGACGGGCCGAGACCGTTCACAAAGCAACTGCCCGGCGCAAAATGCCGGTTGAACAACTCAAAGTCGCGATAACTCGCCGCCTCGCCGCCGAGCACCAAAGCTCGCGCGGGCAGCGGCGCAGCCTGCGAATCGCGTTCATGCAGCAGATAACGCAACACGGTCGGCGTCATGTGCAGCACACTGACCGTGCGCAGCAGCTGCTCCAGTTCGTCTGCCGCAGGCAGCTCCTGCAGGTCAATGATCTGCAGACAGGCGCCACTCAGCAGTGCGCCGTATATATCCATCACTGCCGCATCAAAGCCGTAGCCGGGAATCAGGCTCAGCGTATCCGTTGCCGTGATAGCAAGAGACTGACTGTAAGTTGCGATGTGTTGCAACAGGTTGGCATGCGTCTGCATCACACCCTTCGGCTCGCCGGTGGAACCTGACGTAAACAGCACATAGGCCAGTGTGTCGGCCTCGCAATCGGCTTCACTATCTGCCTGCATACCGACCATGGGCGAAACGCTATCGCCGGCAGTGCATTCGGCAGACACCACCACAACGCGGGCGCCGGCATCAGCCGCGATGTCCCTCGCTGCCGGCGCATGGGCTGTATCAGTGACGATCAGGTCGGCTCCGGCGGTTGCCATGATGCGGCAACTGTGGGCCGGCGGCGCGGCAGGATCCAGCGGCACGTAAGCGCAACCGCTTTGCAGCACACCCAATAGCACGGCAGGCATCCCCACATCATGACCCAGCAGGACGGCCGTCATGGGTGCTGCAGCATCGGCAGCGGGAGATTGCGAGGCGGCAGCCGGCTCATGCCGTGCCGCATTTATCGTCGCGGCAATGGCTGCGACCTGAGCAGAAAGCTCACCATAAGTCAGGCTGCGCTGCCGGTCGCGCAAGGCTACCCGGTCTGCATAACGACTGGCGACAGCGGCAAATCGCTGCGGTACCGAGGCGTAATTACCGCCATCGAATGCCGGCAGATGCGCAACAGCTGCCCGGCGCTCCGCCTTCGCTGACGCCTCACACAAACGAATATCGGCCGGCTTTGCCGCAGGATCGGCGACCATGGCTTCCAGCAACAGCAGGTAGTCATCCAGCACCGTCGCCATGCGCCCGGCAGTGTACAAATCGCGGTTGTATTCAAAACCGATGACAAGACCATTGTCAGTCGCGGTAATAGCGACCGACAAATCAAATTTCGCAGCGGCACGCTGTAACAGTATTGGCTCCACTGCTACATCCGGCAGACCCGGCAACTCCTCCCGCTCGTTGTGCAGATTAAACATGACCTGAACCAGCGGTGTGTACGCAGCCGTGCGCGGCGGCTGCAGAAGCTCGAGAAGTTTTTCAAACGGCAGCAACTGGTGCTGGAAAGCATCCAGGGCAGTTTGGCGCACAGCGGCCAGCATGGCAGTAAAATCGGGATTTGCAGCACAACGGGTGCGCAGCACCAGCGTGTTGAGGAAGCAACCGATTAACGGCTCCAGGTCGGTATGCGTGCGCCCCGCGACCGGCGTGCCAACCACCACGTCGCGATTGCCGGTATGGCGCAATAAGGTTGCCTTGAAAGCTGTCAGCATCACCATGAACAAAGTTGCCGACTGGTCTGCGGCGAACTGCTCCAGCCTGTTCAGCAATGCGACATCCACCGGTCGACTGACCCAATGCCCGCGGTAACTCTGCACCGCCGGGCGCTGGTAATCCGGTGTCAGGCCGAACCACGGCGGCAGATCGCGCAATTGCTTTGCCCAGTACTGTTCCGCCGCGTGCAGCGCACCGGCAGCCAGTTCTTCACGCTGCCAGCAGGCGAAATCGGCATATTGCAACGGCAGTTCGGGTAACGCCGCGACTGTGCCTGCGCGACCGGCGCGATAGTGTTGTTGCAATTCGCGCAGCAGCCGTTGCACCGACCAGCCGTCAGCAACAATGTGGTGCATCAGCAGCAACAAAATGTGTCGGTCGCGGCCGTCCGCTGCAACCGCGTCGCGCAGCAGATGCACACGTAGCAACGGACCGCGGGACAAATCAAACGGCACATTTATCAGCGCACCGAGCCGGGCTTCAAGGGCGCCATCGCCGGCATCCGCCAGCTCGACCGGAACCCGCGTGAGCGGCTGAATAATCTGCACGGGCTCGCCGTCATGTTCGGCAAACACGGTGCGCAATGACTCGTGCCGCGCAACCGTGGCATCCACGGCACATTGCAGGGTATCGATATCCAGCGGCCCGGTAAGGCGCGCCACGCTATACAGGTTGTATGCGGTATTGCCTGGCTCCAGCTTGTCCAGCATCAACAGACGCTGCTGCGGCCAGGACACGGGCGGCACAGTCATGCTCGCCGGACGCGGTCGCAACGGCAGTGCGTCGTCATTGCCGGCGGCATCCACCATGCGCGCCAGTCCGGCTATGGTCGGATTGTCAAACAATGCCCGCAGCGGCACGGATGTGTCGCAGGCATCGCGCACCCGGGCCATGATGCGCGTCGCCAGCAATGAATGCCCGCCCAGCGCAAAAAAATTATCGTCAGCACCCGGGCGTTCCACGCCAAGCACGTCGCACCAGATGCGCGCCAGCGTCTGCTCCGTGTTGCCCGCCGGTTCCCGGTAGGCCGCCGTTGCAGTTCGCGAAACCGGCGGCACCGGCAATGCCGCCCGGTCAAGCTTGCCGTTCGCGGTGAACGGCAACTGCTCCAGCATCATGATTGCACTCGGCACCATGTACTCCGGCAATTGCGCTGCCAGGCGCCGGCGCAGTTCATCCGGATCAGCAGTGCCGGTGGCATAGGCTACCAGCCTTGCCATGGCCGCATCGCCGACAGGCACCACCGCGCAGCGTCCGACACCTGGTTGCGCCGCCAGCACCGCTTCGATTTCACCCGGCTCCACCCGGTGTCCCCGCACTTTTAGCTGCGCGTCACTGCGGCCGAGGAACACCAGACCCTGTCCCTGCACATAACGCGCCCGGTCGCCGGTGCGATATATTCGCTGGCGGCTGCCATCGGGCAAAATGACGGACACAAACTTTTCCGCGCTAAGCGCGGGGCGCTGCCGGTAGCCGCGCGCCACGCCCGGGCCGGCAATGCAGATTTCGCCAGGCAGGCCTTCGGGTACCGGCTGCAGTCGGGCGTCCATGATCCAGACCCGTACGTTCGGTACCGGCAGGCCCAACGGTATGTCGGTGACAATCCGGGTATCCAGATTGCCGATCTCGGCCCAGGCAGCAACCACGGAAGTTTCGGTCGGTCCGTATGTATTAAACAGGCGCACCTGACCGGCATGCCGCTGCCACTTGCGCAGCGCTTGCAGATCCGCTTTTTCACCGCCGATAACGACCGTACGCAGGGATTCCGGCAGACTGACTTCCTGGCGCTCCAGCGCCTCGCACAATTCATGCCACCAGGCCGTCGGCAGGCTTAGCCAGCTAATGGCATCACGTTCACAACCCGCCACAAAGTCCTGCAGGCTGTGCGTCATCTCCGCACTGCGCAATACCAGTGCGGCACCGTTCAGCAGCGCCGTCAGCGACTCTTCAATGGCGATATCGAAACTCAGGCTGGCAAACTGCAGGATGCGGTCGGCGGAACCGGTTGCGGTGAAATCCGCCAGCTGCGTGATGTAGTTCACCAGGCCACCGTGCTCGAGTTCGGCGCCCTTGGGCATCCCCGAGGTGCCGGAGGTGTACATCAGATAAGCCAGATTTTTCACTGCGGCGGCGGGTACCGGGTTTGGCGGCGCGGCCGAGACATCAATATCCGGCTCCAGCCGCACCTGCAGGCAATTTATCTGCTGCATGCCGTTGCACAACGTAGCGGCGAGTTCGTGATCATCAGGATGGTGCAACAACCAGGCAGCACCGGAATCCTGCAACATGAACGCGAGTCGCTCGTCCGGATAGGCAGGATCAAGCGGCACCACGCAGCCGCCGGCCTTGTGCACACCCACTATAGCGGCGAAAGTCTCGGCGCAGCGACGCGCGCAAATGGCCACGGTCGCATCCGCGGTTACGCCGCCGGCACGCAGGTCGGCGGAGATGCGATTGGCTGCCGCATTGAGTTCGGCATAGCTGTATGAACGCCGGCCATCAATAAGCGCCGGCGCCTGACACTGCGCAGCAGCGCGCGCTTCAAATAAATCCGCGATGGTACTGGTAGCAGGATAATCCCGCTGCGCCGTATTCCAGGCATGCACCTGCCGCCGCCGCGCACCGGGATCAACCAGCGGTAGTTGCGACAATGGCTGCCCGGCATCCAGCACAATGGCCTCGAGCAGGGTCTGATAGCGCTGCGCCAGCGCTTCGATACTGGCTTCATCGAACAGATCCGTATCGTATTCAAACATGGCATCAAGACCCTGCTCGGCCTGACGCACCGACAGTGTCAGGTCAAAACTGGCCGTGCGACTGCTGAACACCACCTCAGGAATCACCTCAAGGCTGCGCACCGGCAGCTTCCAGCGGGGCTCTTCCTGCAGATCAAACATCACCTGGAATATCGGCGCATAACTGAGCTCGCGCTCCGGCTGCAGCAGTTCCACCAGCTTTTCGAACGGCAGGTCCTGATTGGCATGCGCTTCCAGCGCGACTTCACGCACGTGCTGCAGTAATTCAGCGAATGCGGGGTCGCCACCCAGATCAGCGCGCAGTACGACCGTGTTTACAAAGAAGCCGATCAGTCCTTCAAGCTGGGTGCGGGAGCGCCCGCCGAGCGGCGTGCCGACCACCAGATCCTCGCGACCCGCATAGCGCTGCAGCAATACAAAAAATGCTGCCAGCATGGTCATGAACAAGGTGCAACCGTGTTCCCGGCTAAGGCGCCGCAGATCGGCAGCCAGATCCGCCGGCAACACCCGCAGTACCGATGCGCCGCGATAGCGCATGGCAGCAGCGCGGGGCCGGTCAGTCGGTAATTCCAGCAGCGGCGGCAAACCGGCCAGTTGCCGCTGCCAGTAAGCGCTTTGCTGGTCTATTTCGGCGCTGTCCAGCCAGCGGCGCTGCCATACCGCATAGTCCGCGTATTGCACCGGCAGTTGCGCCAGTTCGGCCGGCACACCGGTCAGCCGCGCCTCATAACAGGCCGCCAGTTCACGGAACAAAATACGCATCGAGGCGCCATCGGCAACAATGTGATGCACCACTATCAACAGTATGTGTTCGCGCTCACCCAGCCGCAGCAGGCTGGCCCGCAGCAGCGGGCCATGTGCCAGATCAAATTTGCAGCCGGCCAGATCAGCCAGCCGGGCGCGCAACTGCTCATCACTTGCCTCGTGCATGTCCTCGACGGGCAATTCCACTGGCGCGTGCTCGCGGATGGCAACAACAGCATTGCCGTCGGCGGCAGGAAAAACAGTACGCAACACCTCATGGCGGTTTATCACGTCCGCCAGTGCGGCCCGCAACTGCTCCGTATCGAGCGCGCCGTTGAGGCGAACCGTCCAGGATATGTTGTACGCCGCATTGCCGGGCTCCAACTGATCGAGAAACCAGAGCCGTTGTTGTGCCCACGACAGCGGCAAAGCCTGGCTGCGGTCCGCGGGCTGCAATGCCACCGCCGTGGCACTGCCGGACCGCCGCGACCAGGACAACAAGCGCAACAGTTCCGGCTTGTGCGCCATGATTTCGCGGCGCAACGGTTCGTCGAGACTGCCTTTGGGTGCATCCACTTCCAGCGCGCCGTCGTGCACGCGCAGGCGAATACCTTTTGCGCGCAATTGCGCAATGAGCTCCATGGCGGTCACAACTGCACTACCTCGCGTTCGCCGCCGGCCGCATTTTCATCCTGCGCCGCCCATTGCATCACCTCCACCACCCGCGCCAGTTCGGCGACGGTCGGCGATTCGAACAGACAAGCCAGCGGCAAATCCAGGTTGAAGGCATCGCACATCAGGGCGGTAACCCGGGTGGCCAGCAGGGAGTTGCCGCGCAAGGCAAAAAAATTGTCGTGACGCCCCACCTGTGAGACGCCCAGAGCCTCCGCCCAGATATCACACAACATGCTTTCGGTCTCGCCGGCCGGTGCTTCGGCATGGCGCGTCAGCGGCGCTGTCTGCTGCAGCGCTGCGGCATCAATTTTGCCGCTCGGCGTGCGTGGTATGGCGTTAACCAGAACCGTTTCCGCCGGCACCACGCTGGCCGGCAACGCGGCGCTGAGCAACGCGCGCAGCTCGGCAGCAAACGCTGCCGGGTCATGCTTGCGGGTCGGCGCCACCACGTACACGGTCAGCCACGCCTGCTCCTGTTGCGTACCCTGCAACACCACAGCGGATTGCTGTGCATCGGGATGCCGGTTAGTCAGCGCCTCAATTTCACCTGCTTCGACGCGCACGCCACGCAGTTTTATCTGACGGTCGGCGCGACCGTGCAGCAACAATTCGCCGTTAGCCGCAAAGCTGGCCAGATCACCGCTAAGAAAAACGCGCCCGTCCGCAGCGTCGGGAGCAACAACGTAGCGCTCGGCGGATAGCTCCGGCCGGTTGATATAGCCGCTGCCAACGCCGATGCCGCCCACAACCAGCTGACCGATAACACCGTCCGGCAACGGCTGCCGGTTGCAATCCCAGATATGCACAACGGTATTGGCGACCGGCCGGCCCACCGGCAACGGACTTGTGGCTTCCGCAAGCTCACTATGCCCGCCCCCCGCTGCCGGGTACGCCGCCACGGCAATATCCCAGTTTTCGGAGGTGCCGTAAGCATTCAGCAACCGGCAGTGGGGCAATGCCTGTTGCAATTCAAGAAGCGCTGCCGGCGTCAGCACTTCACCGGTCAGTATCAAAGTATGCAAATACGTCGGCACCTGCTCATGCCAGCCGGCCACCAGCATCGGTACAGCCGACGGAAACACGACTGCGTGACTGACGTCCTGTTGCGCAATCCAGCGTGCCTGCAACAGCATGTCCTGTTGCGCTGCCGGCGGCGCAATTGCCACACAACCACCATGCAGCAGCGCACCGAAAATTTCCCAGATAGCATCCACGAAATTCAGACTGCTGCGCTGGGCAAAAACTTCCTGTCGAGCCGTGGCCCCAAATTGATACTGCTGCCACATCCACAGGCAGCGGCTCACGGCGGCACGCTGCGCGAGGCCGACGCCCTTGGGGGTGCCGGTACTCCCCGACGTAAACTGAATGCACAAAATACTGGCAATCGCGGCTGCCGTGGGTTTATCGCACGGCTGCTGCTGCAAATCCTGCCAGCTCAGTACACGGCAATCGGGCACATCCCGCGCAAATGCCGGCGCATCCGTACCGGTCACCAGCACCGCCGGTTTGATTTCAGCCAGCATGCCCGCCAGGCGCTGCGGCGGATAAGCCGGATCCAGCGCCAGCCAGTGCGCACCACAATAGTTGACAGCCAGCAGCAGCGTCACGGCATCGATACCACGCGGCAAAAACACGCCAACGCAGTCACCGGCAGCAATTCCCGCTGTCTGCAATTGCGTCGCACAGACCAGCGCGCGCTGCAGCAGGTCCGCATAGGTGCAGTGTTGCTCACCCTCACGGACCGCAACCGCCGCGGGCACAAGTTCCGCCTGCCGCGCAAACAATTCGAACAACGAACTCTCCGGCACCGGCATGACAGTCCGCTGGCGGGCGGCCCGCGAGGCCAGCTGCTGCTCGCTCAGCAATGGCAATTCTGCCAGCGGTACCTGCGGATCGCGGCTCACGGCACGCATAAACTCGCCCAGGCCCTCGGTCCAGCCCGACAAGGCCGCGGCATCGAACAGGTCATCCCGCACGCCCAGAAAACACCGTAACGGCAGTGACTCACCGAGATCAGTAACCGAAAGTTCCAGGTCCCAGTAACTCGCGCGATCAGCCGGCAGCACGTCTACTGCAAAAACTTCACCGTCTGTACCGCACCGGTCGGCCGCGCGTTCCTCAAACTGAAACATGAACTGGAACAGTGGGTGACGACCGAATACCCGCTCGGGCTGTAAATCCTCGACGATTTTTTCAAAGGGCAAAACACTGTGATCAAGCGCAGCCAGCACCTGGCGTCGCTCGTCGGCCAGCGCCGTGGCAAAGCCCGCGGCGAAATCCAGGCGATTGCGAAATGCGAGGTTATTGACCAGGCAGCCGAGCATCTGCCGGCTAGCGGCGGTGCTGCGCTGGGTTACCGGCGAACCGAGCAGAAAATCCTCGCGCTGGAAACAGCGCGCCAGCCACACCCGCCATACTGTCAACAGCGTCACGAACAGGCTGGCACCCTGCGCGCGCGCCAGATCGCGCAGCGCCTGCGCAGTGCGCGGCTCAATGGTAAAACCGAAACGCCGTTCCGGCCCGGACGATGCTGCCCGCGGGCGCGTTGTTGCGACCGGCTCCAGAGTTGCGCCGGCCAGCTGGCTGCGCCACCAGGCCAGCTCCCTCTCTAGCCAGCCTGCATCAAACCTTTGCTGCTGGTCGCGCACGTAGTCGGCGAACTGCAGCGCCGGCGGCGGCAAGCTGTGCCGCTCGTACAAGGCAAACAGTTCATCGCGGATCAGCGGCACGCACAAACCGTCAGCGACAATATGATGCGCGGTTACGAGCAATACCCAGTCATGCGGCCCCTGTTGCACCAGCACCGGCCGCAGCAGGCCACCGGCAGCAAGATCAAAGCTGCGGTTAATCTCCGCTGCGGCCAGCCGCAGCAGATCCGCTTCCGCATCAGCACTGGCAGACAGGTCCAGCACATCGGCTATCTCAGCCATGCGCGCGCGCACCGCCGCATCCGGCGCCTGCATTGCTGCGTCCACAATGCTGACACTGAGTATGTCATGGCGTGCAATCAACACACGCCATGCGGCGCGCAGTCGTGCAATATCAACGCGATGCAGGCGCAGCAGAAACTGCTCATTGGCTGCCGTGTTATCCGGGTAGAGTTGCTGCAAAAAGTAGAGACTCTGTTGCGCCGCCGACAATGGCACCGGACCGGCTGCCACTATATTTGCCGCGACCGCAGGCGCTGCGGGAGCGTCCGCCTGCCTGGCCAGCCAGGCTGCCACGGACTGCTCGTGATGCTCGCGCAACCAGCCGGCATAATCACGCACGGTCGGCGCTTCGAACAAACCGGCGAGAAAAACGGTGTCATCCAGCAGGCGCTGCACTTCCGTAGTCAGGCGCACGGCAGCAATGGAATCGCCACCTGCCGCGAAAAAGTCGCTGTCAGCCGCAACTGTATGCAGCTGCAACACATCGCCCCAAAGCTCGGCAATACGCTGCTCCAGCGGGTCGCCGAACTCCGGCTCGATTGTCGCGGCGACGTCGGTTTGGCCGCGCAGCCGCAGCGCGCGCTGCTGCAACTCGTTGCGGTCAAGTTTGCTGCTGCTGTTGAGCGGCAGACGCGCCAGCCAGTCTATGCGCGCCGGCACCATGTAGCCGGGCAAACGCTCCGCGAGCCAGCTTTTCAGTGCGGCTTCGTCCAGCCCGTCGGCCGGCTGGTCCAGCGCAGCCAGCAGCGACCGGTGCAGGGCCGTCTCGCCATGACACGACTCGTAATGGCGACTGCTGTAGCTCAGCGCTGCTATATCTGCGCCATTGCGGCGCACCGTGTCCACGCGGTAGTCGGGAAAAATCTGTCCGGCGGGCGTATTACAGCTCCAGCGCACCGTCAGCAGGTCGCCACGCTCCACCCACAGCGGCTCGGACCCGACGGGAAACCACACCGGCAGCCAAGCCTGCTGATGATCGAAAAAGTCCACCGGGTTGCCGCCGTTGTTTTCCAGACGAGTCCACAGCAGGTAGCCGTCCAGCCAGCCGGTCGCGGTAATTGTGAAATTCATTTCATCGCCGTAGTCGGTCGGCAGCGTCGTTGAGAAATCCAGTTCCTCAAAAACCGCTGCTTCCGCCAGCAATGATTCGCGCGGGAAATTACGCACACACAGCCGCACATCAAAGGCTTTGCCGGCAGCTGCAAATACGCGCCGTGTGTAGTCGGCTGCCAGTGGCCCGAAAGCCGGCTGCTCGCGTGCAGCGGCTGGCAAGGCAGCCGGCGCAATAAAAGTGGTACAACGCGCGGGCACGGCCAGTGCCTGTGGCGCAAACAGCCGGCGCGCGCGGTTCCAGATCGTGGCAATTCCGTCGGAGCTGCCGATGTTGCCGACTATCCCCTGCGTGCAGAGCTCGATGGGCTGCGCGATCTCTGCCTCGCCAATATCCTCCATGTCACCGCAAAGCACCGTGATACGGTGCTGTAATCCGAGCCGCTCAATCAATGCCGCCGCGCTGGCTGCTGCATCGGGCAGTACCTCCACAGCGTAAACATGGCGGGCGCCGGCCTGCAGCGCCAACCGCGCCAGCAATGCATCCTTGCCGGTGCCAATATCCAGCACAACTTTGCCGGCGGCACACTGCGCGAATGCCTGCCGGTAACTGTCCACCCGAACTTGGTCTGATGACATAAAGTCATACAGCAATTCATCGTAGATCTGGTATTCGCCCAACGACGGCCAGAACTCGACACCCTGCTTTGCTGCCGCCGGCACTGCAAAGGCGTGCAGACGGACACCGTCACCGGCGTCCACCGGAACCACCGCGGCAGTTTGCACGCGCGGATGTTCCTGCAGCGCCGTTTCAATATCGGCGGGTTCAATTCGGTGTCCGCGCAATTTGACCTGGGCATCGTTGCGCCCGGCAAACTGCAGGCGGCCATCAGTCAACTGCATGGCACGGTCACCGCTGCGGTAGCACAGACGTTGCCGGCCATCGCCGGGGTCAACCTGCACAAAACGCGCCGCCGTTAACTCTTCATTGTCTAAATAGCCGCGCGCGACCATCGGGCCGGCAATAAAAATTTCACCAACTTTGCCGGCCGTTACCGGCCGGAGCGAATGCGGATCCAGCAGCAACAGCTCGGCGTCCGGCGCCGGCCGTCCCAGCAATGCGGCAGGTTCGCCCGGACGCACCTCGGCAAGTGCCACGCGTCCCGCTGTTTCGGTCAGCGCATAGCTGTTGATAAGCCGCGGCGCACTGTTGCTGCACCAGTCAAACCAGCGGGCGGCTTCCGCATGGCCCAGCGGTTCACCACTCAATACCACCATGCGCAGCGCCGACCCGGGCGGCTTGCAGCCGGCCGCGAGCCATTGCCGCAATCCGGTCCGGAAAGCGGCGTCCTTGAAATCCTCGCTCCACAAGGTGCTGAAGGGAACCCCCATCTTCAACAGGGAACCGTTGAGGTTGAGCATGCCCACGAGTCC
>JAUIEY010000009.1 GCA_030429685.1 Gammaproteobacteria bacterium | reverse complement strand
TGTCTGGAGTCAGCTGGTTCGTGGCGACGCCAATTACACCCTGGTGCAGGTGTCAATCAATGACATCATCATGGTGTTTGCGTTTGCGCCGCTTGCAGCACTGCTGCTCGGTGTGACGGATATCGTTGTGCCTTGGGAAACGCTGCTGCTATCGGTCATGCTTTATGTTGTGATTCCGCTTGCCGCCGGATACGTTACACGCAGGGCGCTGGACGGTTCGGGCAACCACGAACGCGTTGATGCTTTCACCGCGAAGATAAAACCGTTCTCCGTAATAGGGTTGTTGGCAACCGTTGTGCTGCTGTTCGGCTTTCAGGCCCAAATCATTCTGGACAAACCGCTGGTCATTGCACTGATAGCCATTCCGCTGCTTGTGCAAAGCTATGGAATATTTGTTGTTGCCTATGCCTGGGGCTATTTGTGGCGCGTGCCATTTGCGACGGCGGCTCCCGCGGCGCTCATTGGAACTTCAAATTTTTTCGAACTCGCCGTGGCAGTTGCCATCAGCCTGTTTGGCCTTAACTCCGGCGCCGCGCTGGCAACAGTAGTCGGTGTGCTGGTGGAAGTGCCCGTGATGCTGTCGCTGGTTGCGATTGCGAATAAAACGCGTCACTATTTCGCCCCATAAAAGCTGCAACAACGCAGCTGTTTCCGCTATCGGCTCTTGCGTATACGGGGGAAGTCATGGGTGCGCCTAAAAATCGTCGCGAGATTCTGCAACAGCTTGCCGCCCTGGGCGCAAGTTCAGCACTACCTGCCGGACTGGCAGGCTGCGCCGGGCCGAAAAAGGATGCGCAGGTCATTGTTATAGGTGCTGGTCTCGCGGGGCTAAATGCCGCGTGGCTGCTGCAGCAACAAGGTTTTGATGTGCTGGTGCTGGAAGGCAGCGAGCGCATCGGTGGCCGGGTGTATACCCTGGATGACCAGCCGCACAATCCCGATGCGGGCGGCAGTGAATTCAGTCTGAAAAGTTATGCACGCGTGCTCGATATGATCGCGCGGCTGGAACTGGAAACTATTCCCTGGCGTGGCAATAACGTGGAATTTGCGTTTCATGTCGGCGGCGAGACGGTTTCCGTCGAGCAGTGGCCGCAGGCAGCGGCAAACGTGGTGCAGGGCCCGGCCCGCAACATCCCGCCGATTTTTCTGAGTGGAGCATTGCTGCCGCGCCCGTCGCCGCTGGCGGATTTGCAGGCCTGGTTGCAACCGGGCGCAGCAGAATTTGATGTGCCTTTCAGTGAAATGCTGGCAGCGCAGGGTGCCGGCCCTGAGGTGCTGCGACTGATCGAAAGCCGCGCCGAATGCGATTCGCTGGACGATATCTCCGCTCTCTGGCTGATGCGCTCGGCAAAGTTTGCCGAGGTTTCCGGCGGTATCGGCGAACTGCGCAATCTGGCCGGCGGTATGAGCCGGCTTACCGACGGCATGGCGAGGCTGCTGAACCGGCCGGTGGTAACCGGCACGGCTATCCAGGCCATGCAGGCCGACGATAGCGGTATAGAGCTGCGTGACGCTGCGGACAGAGTCTGGCGGGCTGAGCACGCGGTTTGCACCATCCCGCTGCCGGTGCTGCGCCAGCTCGACATTTACCCGGCTTTGCCGCAGTTGCAGGCAGCGGCCGTCCGGCAGGTCCCATATGGCAATCATATCGAGGTGTTTTTCGATGTAATTGAACCGTTTTGGGAAGAAGACGGGCTGCCTGCCTCATTGTGGACCGACGGACCGCTGGGCATGGTGATGAACCTGCCGGGCGATACCCCGACAGGTTTTTTGTGGCTGGCCATTGCCGGCAAGCCGAGCGCCGGACTGCGTAAATTGCCCGCAGCGGAGATTTTGCGCCGGGTGACCGAAGAACTGGCGCGTATACGCCCGAGCACTCGCGGGCGCATCGTGCCGATGACCGCGCACAACTGGTCAGCAAGCCCGTGGACACAGGGCCACACGGCACTGCGGGCGCCGGGGCAGATCGCCCGTTTCGGCGACATCCTGGGGCATCCGCACGGGCGGCTGCACTTCGCCGGAGAGCACACCGCCACGCTGGCCAGCGGCATGGAGGGGGCCATGGAATCGGGCGAGCGGGCGGCCATGGAAATCATTACCGGCGCCATCTAAATCTTTGACGGGACTGCCAATTGCGGTAGGCGTCTGCTAGAATAGCGGCCCGCTGCAGTTGGGCGGGGCCGACTTGATGTTAAAAGTTATTAATATCAAGGGGTTGGAGAAGGTTCGCAGAAAAAGTCTCCGTATGGGGCTTTTTTTTTGAGCAGCTTATTCCGCGGTTGGGTGAAAGTTTGAGTTGCTGCCCCGCTGGGCGGGGTTTGAAAGTGGGCCTTTGCGCCCACTTTTTGGTTGCAGCAACGGTAGCAGACGCGCGGCAGGCCGCGCACAGGACGCCATGAGCACGGTGCAACAGGAGCAGATTGTGGCCTTGCTCGAGCCCGAGATTGAGCAGCTGGGTTATGAGCTCGCCGATATAGAGCTCAATCTGGCCGGCAACGGTGGAGTTTTGCGGCTGTTTATTGACAGTGAGGCGGGAATTTCGCTCGATGACTGTGCGGCAGTCAGCCGCCATGTCAGTGCGTTGCTGGATGTGGAAGACCCGATACCCGGGGAATATGACCTCGAGGTGTCATCGCCGGGGTTGAATCGGCGGCTCGTTAAAACAGAGCATTTCGAGCGGTTTGCGGGCAGTAAGGTCAAGGTGAAGTTGAAGCGTCTGGTTGAAGGTCGCCGCAACTACAAAGGCAGGCTGGTCGGGTATGACGAGCCGAATGTATTGGTAAAGGAGGGCAAGCAGACGTTTGCCATTCCTTTCGGCGAGATTGATACGGCGCGTTTGGTGCCGGATGTATAGAGGCAGTTGCTGCCAGGCTGATTGGTGTAGACCAGGATGAAAAGCAAAGAGATTTTGATGGTCGTTGAAGCCGTCTCGAATGAGAAGGGTGTTGACGAGGAAATCATCTTCGAGGCGATCGAAGCGGCATTGGCGTCGGCGACCCGCCGCAAGCATGGTGAAGACATTGAAGTGCGCGTGAGCATCGATCGCGAATCAGGCGAGTACGATACTTTCCGGCGCTGGAAGGTATTCGCTGACGAATCGGACGAACTCGAAGAGCCGTCGCATGAACTGCGCATGATTGATGCGGTCGAGATCGACCCGAATGCGCAGCCGGGCGACTATGTTGAAGAGCCGATTGAATCGGTTGAGTTCGGCCGTATTGCGGCGCAGACAGCCAAACAGGTCATCGTGCAGAAAGTGCGTGAGGCCGAGCGTGCGCAGGTGGTCGAGCAGTTCGAAGACCGCGTCGGCGAGTTGCTCAGCGGCATGGTTAAGCGAGTTGACCGCAACGGCATCTATGTGGATCTGGGTGGCAATGCCGAGGGCATTATTTCCCGCGACGATATGATTCCGCGCGAACCGGTTCGCCCCAATGACCGTATCAAGGCGTTGTTGTACGAAGTGCGCAGTGAACCGCGCGGCCCGCAACTGTTCCTGACCCGCACCTCCCCCGAATTTCTGATCGAGTTGTTCAAGATCGAAGTGCCGGAGGTCGGCCAGGGCCTGATTGAAATTCTTGGCGCTGCGCGTGATCCGGGCCTGCGCGCAAAAATAGCGGTCAAAAGCAATGACAAACGTATCGACCCGGTGGGTGCCTGTGTGGGCATGCGCGGTTCGCGTGTGCAGGCGGTCTCCAATGAACTGGCGGGCGAACGGGTTGACATCATTTTGTGGAACGAGAACCCGGCGCAGTTTGTGATCAATGCGATGTCGCCGGCAGACGTGACATCCATCGTGCTGGATGAAGAGTCCAACAGCATGGATATCGCGGTTGAAGAAGACAAACTGTCTCAGGCTATTGGTCGCGGCGGTCAGAACATCCGGCTTGCCAGTCAGCTGACCGGTTTTGAGCTGAATGTCATGACCGAAGCCGACGCTGACGAAAAGAGCGAGCGCGAAGCGCGTGAACTGCTGACGATGTTTATGGAGCAGCTTGACGTTGATGAAGATGTCGCGCTGATCCTGGTGCAGGAAGGCTATTCCTCAATGGAGGAATTGGCTTATGTGCCCGCCAAGGAACTGCTCGCCATCGAAGAATTTGACGAAGCCATCGTTGAAGAACTGCGCAATCGTGCCCGCGATGTCCTGCTCACCCGGGCCATTGCCAGTGAAGAGCAGATTGATGGTGCGGAACCTGCTGAGGATCTGCTCAGCCTGGATGGCATGGAAAAAAGCCTGGCCTACGAACTGGCCAGTCGCGGCGTGGTGACGCGCGAGGATCTGGCCGAACAGGCCATTGATGACCTGCTGGAAATCGAAGACATGGACGAAGAGCGCGCCGGTGCGCTGATTATGGCGGCGCGCGCACACTGGTTCGAGGATGAGGAACAGGCCGGCTGAATGTCGCCAGCCTGACGGAGAGCGTATATGTCCGGAGTTACGGTCGCACAATTTGCCGAAACACTGAAAGTCCCGGTGGACCGCCTGCTGGTCCAGCTGGAAGAAGCCGGCGTGGAAGTAAAAGGCGCCGACGACGTTATCAGTGATGACGCCAAGATGGAGCTGTTGAACCATCTGCGCCGTAGCCATGGGCGTAAGGAAAGCAAGGACACGCTAAGCCCGCGCAAAATCACCATCAGCCGGCGCGCCAAGACTGAGTTGAGAGTCTCCGGCGGTCAGGGCCGGTCACGTACCGTGAACGTCGAAGTTCGCAAGAAAAAGTCGTACGTTAATCGAGCGGTGCTGGAAGAACAGGCGCGCCAGCAACAGGAAGAACTTGCCGCTCAGCAGGCCGCGGAAGAAGCCGCGCGCAAGGCTGAAGAAGAGCGCCAGGCAGCCGAGGTCGCTGCGCGCAAGGCTGCTGAGGAAGAAGCCAAACGCAAACAGGCTGAAGAGGCCGAGGCACAGGCCAAAGCCGCTGAAGAGACCCGCCGCGCCAGTGAAGAAGAGACCCGCCGCCAGGCTGCCGAAGAAGCCGCGCGTGTTGCGGCCATTCAGGAGAGCGAGGCCCGGCAGCGCGAGTCCAAGAGTCAGCGGCGCGCCAAGGCGCAGGACACGACCCTGCATGTCACCACGGATCCGCGCCGCCGGCGCAAGAAAAAGGCCCCGCGCCGTCGGTCCGCCGCCGTTAATGTCGAGAGCCAGCACGCTTTTGAGCAGCCCACCGCGCCGGTCATTCGTGATGTTGAGATCCCGGAATCCATCGCAGTCGGTGAGCTCGCACAAAAGATGGCCATCAAGGGCGGTGAAGTCATCAAGGTCATGATGGGCATGGGCGTGATGGCCACCATCAACCAGGTTGTGGATCAGGACACTGCTATTCTGGTGGTCGAAGAATTGGGCCACAACCCGGTGCCGATCAAGGACAGCGCGCTCGACGAGGAAATCCTCGGCGCTATCGATGCTGAAGGGGATGCCGTCAGCCGGCCGCCGGTAGTGACCATTATGGGTCACGTTGATCACGGCAAGACCTCTTTGCTGGACTATATCCGCTCACAGGTGGCCGATGGTGAAGCCGGCGGTATTACGCAGCATATCGGCGCATACAGCGTCGAACTCGACAAAGGCAAGATCACCTTCCTGGATACGCCAGGTCACGCCGCTTTCACAGCAATGCGCGCCCGCGGTGCGCAGGTTACCGATATTGTTATTTTGGTGGTTGCCGCCGATGACGGTGTGAAGCCGCAGACCGAAGAGGCAGTGAGGCACGCCAAGGCAGCTGAAGTGCCTTTGATTGTGGCTGTAAACAAAATTGATCGCCCCGACGCTGATCCGGACCGGGCGCGCAACGAACTGGCTGCGCTGGAAGTTATTCCGGAGGACTGGGGCGGCGAAAATCTGTTTGTGAACGTGTCTGCCAAGACCGGCGAGGGCGTTGATGAACTGCTCGAAGCCATATTGCTGCAGGCCGACGTACTGGAGCTGCAGGCAGTCGATACCGGCGCGGCAGCGGGTGTCATCATTGAGTCCAGCCTGGAGACCGGTCGCGGCACCGTAGCAACGGCACTGGTCACCCGTGGCAAGCTGAAGCAGGGCGACCCGATTGTGGCCGGCGAAGTATTTGGTCGGGTGCGCGCAATGATGGATGAAAACGGTCAGCCGGTAACTGAGGCAGGGCCATCCACACCGGTGGCTGTGCTCGGGCTGTCCGGTACGCCGAGCGCCGGTGACGAGCTCGTGGTTGTCGGTGATGAGCGCAAGGCACGCGAAGTTGCACAATTCCGTCACAGCCGCACACGTGATGCCAAGCTGGCGCAGCAGCAGGCCGCCAAACTCGAAGATGTGTTCGGGCAAATGCAAAGCGGCAATCTGCAGACGCTGCAGATTCTGGTGAAAGCCGATGTGCACGGCAGTGCCGAAGCGCTGCGTGACTCGCTGATCAAGCTGTCCAACGATGAGGTGGCCGTAAAAGTCATCGACTCCGGTGTCGGCGGTATTACGGAATCCGACGTCAACCTGGCAGCGGCATCCAATGCCATCATTATCGGTTTCAATGTGCGTGCGGATGGTGCAGCGCGCAACGCTATCAAGGAATCCGGCGTCGAAGTGCGCTACTACAGCATCATTTATGAAGCTATTGAGGATGTTGAGAACGCGGTCACCGGCATGTTGTCGCCCGAAGTGCGCGAGCAGATTGTTGGTCTGGCCGAAGTGCGCGACGTATTTAAATCGCCGAAGCTTGGTGATATCGCCGGTTGTCTTGTAGTGGACGGCTACGTCAAGCGCAGTAACCCGATTCGGGTGTTGCGTGAAGACACAGTGATCTATGAAGGTGAACTGGAGTCGCTGCGCCGCTTTAAAGATGACGTCAATGAAGTTCGGGCCGGCACCGAGTGTGGTATCGGCGTGAAAAACTACAATGACGTGCGCGTTGGCGACCAGATTGAGTGTTACGAGCGCATCGAAGTCGCCCGCACCAAAGCCTAGTCAGTAGCCATGCCCAGGGATTTTCCCCGCAGCCGTCGAATCGAAGACCAGATTCAGCGGGTACTCAGCGATGTCATGCGTGACGATCTGCGCGACGCACGCTTTGCCGGCGTATTCATTACCGCTGTGCGTGTGTCCCGCGATCTGGGTGTCGCCTGGGTGTATTACAGCGCGATGCAGCCGGACCAGGCGGATGATGAACTGGCAGAGGCCTTTGCCGGCGCCGGCGGTTTCTTGCGCAGCCGGCTGGCCAAAGAGCTGACCGTCCGAAGAGTGCCCGAATTGCGTTTCGAGCGGGACGACACAACCCGCCGGGCGAGCGCCATGGACCAGTTGATTGCCGATGCACGGGCACGGGATTCCGATCCCGGCGATGGCAGCGATGACAGCGGGTAATTTACAGCAGCGCCGGGGGCGCCGGGCGCGCGGTCGGGTGGTTGATGGCATTTTGCTGCTCGACAAGCCGGTCGGAATGACTTCCAATCGGGCGTTGCAGACGGTCAAGCGAATATACAATGCTAACAAGGCGGGCCACACCGGCAGTCTGGACCCGCTTGCCAGCGGCATGCTACCGGTGTGTTTCGGGCAGGCGACCAAGACGTCCGCGTGGTTGCTGGATGCCGACAAGTGCTACTCGGTGGTGGCAGCTATCGGCCAGCGCACTGACACCGGCGATGCTGACGGCGCCGTAGTAGCCGAGTCGGCGCAGCGCGAGGTGACGGCAGCGCAGCTGGAAGCGGCCCTGCAGCAATTCCGCGGCGATATCATGCAGGTTCCCCCCATGTATTCGGCGCTTAAACAGGACGGCCGGCGCCTTTACGAACTGGCCCGCGCCGGGGAGGAAGTGGCGCGGCCGGCGCGGCCGATCAGCATTCATGAATTGCATGTCGATAGCTTTGATTCGCAGCGCCCGCGTCTGACCGTGCATTGCAGCAAAGGCACCTATATACGCACACTGGTTGAAGACATCGCGGCCGCCATGGGCACCCTGGCCCATGTGGTCGAACTGCGCCGGCTGGCGGTGGAGCCTTTCGGCACCGCGCCAATGGTGACCCTGGCGCAGCTGGAGGCACTGGGCAGCGATCTGGCGGCGCTGGATGCTCTGTTGCTGCCTGTTGACAGCGCGCTGCAGGGCTTCCCGGCCCTGCAACTGGAAGCCGGCCCGGCGTTTTACCTGCGGAATGGCCATGCTGTCAGTGTGGCTGCCGCAGGCGCAGAGGGGCTGGTGCGGCTATACGACGCCGATGGCAGCCTGCTCGGTATGGGGGAGTTCACCGGCGACGGTCAGGTGGCGCCAAAACGTCTGTTTCCGACGCCGCTCAGAAGTTCCTGAGCAGCCGTAAATAATTGGAAATAAATCGAAAATCAGGGTGTAACAATGGCTTTTCAGCGGGTACAATACCGCGCGTCTTCGGAGGGCCGAAGGCGGAGAAAACAGGAGTAAGGTTCGATGTCTCTCTCGGGAGCACAAAAAGCAAGCATCATTGACGAATTCAAGCGCGGCGATGCCGACACCGGGTCCCCGGAAGTGCAGGTCGCGCTGCTGTCTGCTCGTATCAACGAGCTGACCGAGCATTTCAACAATAACAAGAAAGATCACCATTCACGCCGTGGTCTCCTGAGGATGGTTAACAACCGGCGTAAACTGCTGGATTACCTCAAGGATAAAGACCACGAGCGCTATCGCGCGGTGATCTCGCAACTCGGCCTGCGTCGCTGAGGCACTATCAGTATACGCATTGATTACGCGCGGTTTGCAGCCAGCAACCGTGCGTAATTGTGTGCGCGGCACCCTGTGCGTCGTGCAGCTATCCGCACAAATCAGTTTAAGAAAAGACAAGTAAGCAAAGTAAATAGAGAAAGCAAAGTGGCAAAAGTAATAAAGACATTTCAATACGGTGAGCATGAAGTCACCCTCGAAACCGGTGAAATTGCACGTCAGTCAGACGGTGCAGTTATTGTTAGCGTGGCAGACACAGTTGTGCTCGTGTCCGCCGTGGGTCGCAAGCAAGCTGATCCGGGTCGGGACTTCTTCCCGCTGACCGTTAACTACGAAGAAAAGACCTATGCGGCGGGCAAGATCCCCGGCGGTTTTTTCAAGCGTGAAGGCCGCCCCAGCGAAAAAGAAACGCTGACATCGCGCCTTATTGATCGGCCCGTGCGCCCGCTGTTCCCTAAAGGCTTCAAGAATGAAGTGCAGGTTATCGCGCAGGTTATTTCCCTGAACCCGGAAGTGAATCCGGACATTCCGGCGCTGATCGGTTCCTCAGCGGCACTGGCCATATCCGGACTGCCTTTCCAGGGGCCCATCGGCGCCGCGCGGGTAGGCTATATTGACGGCGATTACGTGTTGAACCCCAGTAAGAGCGATTTGGAAAAGTCGCAGCTTGACCTGGTGGTGGCCGGTACCGCTGACGCGGTGCTGATGGTTGAATCAGAGGCGGATTGTCTGCCGGAAGACACCATGCTTGGCGCGGTGGTCTTCGGCCACGAGCAAATGCAGGCCGCCATCAATGCCATCAATGAGCTGCAGGCAGAAGCCGGAAAACCCGTGTGGGACTGGCAGGCGCCCGAGGTCAATACAGCGCTGGTGGATGCCGTCAAGGCCCAGTCGAGCAGTGCCCTGACTGAGGCATACCAGATTTCTGACAAGCAGGATCGCTACGCTCGTATCGGTGAAATTCGCGATGCGGCAGTTGCCGCGCTTGCCCCTGAAGAGGGCGGCGAATTTTCGGCCGAAGAAGTTTCCGGTCAGTTCCACAAGCTGGAAGCGGAAATTGTGCGCCAGCGGGTGCTGGACGGTGCACCGCGTATCGACGGTCGTGACACCACCACGGTAAGGCCGGTGAATGTGCGTACCGGCGTTTTGCCGCGTACACACGGTTCGGCACTGTTTACCCGCGGTGAAACCCAGGCCATCGTAGTCGCTACGCTGGGAACGGACCGCGATGCACAGATCATTGATGCGCTGGATGGCGAAATTCGTGACCGCTTTATGCTGCACTACAATTTCCCCCCTTACTGCGTGGGCGAGACGGGCTTCATGGGTTCGCCCAAGCGCCGCGAAATTGGCCATGGCAAATTGGCGCGCCGCGGTGTGGAGGCTGTATTGCCGACTTCGGATGAGTTCCCTTACACCATCCGCGTGGTCTCGGAGATCACCGAATCGAATGGTTCGAGTTCGATGGCCAGCGTCTGTGGCACCAGTCTGGCGCTGATGGATGCTGGTGTGCCGATTAAAGCACCAGTAGCCGGTGTTGCCATGGGGCTTGTCAAGGACGGTGATCGCTACAAGGTTCTGACCGATATCCTGGGTGATGAAGATCACCTTGGCGATATGGACTTTAAGGTCGCCGGCACCAGCGAAGGCGTGTCTGCCCTGCAGATGGATATCAAGATCCAGGGCATTACCAAGGAGATTATGGCTGATGCGCTGGCTCAGGCCCGTGAGGCTCGCCTGCATATTCTGGGTGAAATGGCGAAAGACATCAGTTCCGCACGTGAAAAGGTCTCTGACTGGGCGCCGACCATTGTTACGATCAAGATTGATCCCGAGAAGATTCGCGACGTAATCGGCAAGGGTGGTGCGACCATCCGCGCCATCACGGAAGAAACCGGTGCGACCATTGATATCGACAATGACGGTACCGTCAAAATCGCATCCGTGGAGGGTAGTGCAGGGCGCGAGGCGCAGAAGCGTATCGAGCTGATTACGGCTGAGGTCGAAGTGGGTCGCGTTTACGAAGGGCGTGTCGCGCGGCTGATGGATTTCGGCGCTTTTGTGACAATTTTGCCGGGCAAGGACGGCCTGGTACACATTTCACAGATATCCGACGAACGTGTCGAAAAAGTCAGCGACAAGCTGAACGAAGGCGACATCATCAAGGTAAAAGTGCTTGAAGTGGATCGTCAGGGTCGCGTGCGCCTGAGCATGCGGGATCTGGACGCAGCCTAGAGCTGCGATACGGCAGCATCAAGCCAGTCAGGCTGTATCAGCCTGGCTGGCTTTTTTTTTGCCCTGCGGCTGGATTATTGATGCAGGGTAGGAGTCGGTAACGCGCTGCGCAACGCCGACTGGAGCCGTTCCGGCAATCCCGGGTCGTCGCGCCCGGCCGAGCGGATCAGGTCCGTCAGGAAGGCTGTGGTCAGTATGGCGCCGTCATCGCGCTCCATGCTGCCGATAATCTGCAGCAGGATGCTGTTGGTTATGTCGCGCGAAGTCGATTGTTCGACTACCTTTACCTTCACTCCGTCAGCAATCAGATTGCGGACATCCGCCAGGTTCACGTAGCGGCTGCGAACGGTGTCGTACAGCCGGCGATTGGCGTACTTTCGAATCAAACGGGGTTCGTTCATCTCACACCCCCTGGGTAGGTTTCTCGAGCCGGACGATTCCGGTCCGAGTCATAGGCTGTTTAAGACAGCTCTTGTCGATATTAAGTTCGATTCACTGCACCATAATACTCTTTTCGGACTGGCTCAGGAGGCCGCAAAGGGGCGAAAAATCCCAGTTTTCCGCGGTCCAGGCCCAGATGTCGCTCAGTGAGGCGGTTTTCAGCGTTGCCGGAGGTTGCTGTAACAGAAAAGAAAGAGCCCGCAAGATATTGTTTTTATTGTTTTTGTTATCGATTGCGGTGGCTCCGCTCTGTTTGGCCAGTTTGCGGCCGTCGGGCCCGGTGACAACCGGAAAATGGGCATATTCCGGGTGGGGCCGGCCCAGTATTGTCAGCAGCTGGAGTTGCATGAAGGTGGCATCCAGCAAGTCGGTGCCGCGTACCACTTCGGTAATGCCCTGAGCGGCGTCATCGACCGCCACGGCTGTCTGGTAGGCCACCAGACCGTCGCCCCTGCGTAACAGAAAATCGCCTATTTCCGCGCCGATCGCGCAGCTCTGCGGCCCCTGCAGGCGGTCCTGGAAGGTAATCACGGCGGCGTCCGTGCGCAGCCGCACAGCCGCAGCCGGGCGGCGGCGCGTGTCGGCGCCGTTGCGGCAGGTACCGGGATAAATCAGCCCGGCATGGCCGGGCCGAGCGGTCTTCAGCAGTACTTTGCGTGAGCAGGAGCAGGGGTAGGCTGCGCCGGCAGCCACCAGGTCCTCGATCACCCGGTCGTAGACGGCCAGCCGGCTGCTCTGATACTCGGGCGGGTCAAATTCGAAGCCGTGCGCGCGCAGGCTGTCAATGATTGCCTCGGCGGCGCCGGGCATTTCCCGTGGCGGGTCAATGTCCTCAATACGCACCAGCCATTCGCCCGCATTGGCCAGTGCCTGGGCGTAGCTGGCCACGGCGGCTACCAGGGAGCCGAAATGCAGCGGCCCGGTCGGGCTGGGAGCAAAACGCCCGCGATAAGGACGGGCGTCGTCGGTCATGACACCGACAAACTACCGATAGCGATCATCACTGTCGCGATACTGGCGTTCAGCGACTTCGCGGCGCTCCTGCGCTTCCACACATAGCGTGGCCACCGGCCGTGCCTCAAGGCGTTTGAGACCGATTTCCTCGCCGGTTTCTTCGCAGTAGCCGTATTCACCCTCGTCTATGCGGGTGATGGCCTGCTCGATCTTCTTCAGCAGCTTGCGCTCGCGATCACGGGTGCGCAGTTCCAGGCTGAACTCGGATTCCTGTGTGGCACGGTCATTCGGATCCGGAAAATTGCTGGCCTCGTCCTGCATGTGATGCACAGTGCGGTCGACTTCCTGCATCAACTCCATTTTCCAGGCATTGAGGATGCGGCGAAAATGCTCCAGCTGCTGATCATTCATGTACTCCTCGCCGGACTTGGCCTTGTAGGGTTCAATGCCATGGATCAGATGATCTGCGTTGACCTTTTTGCGGCGTCTGGGGCGCGGCGGCACGTGATCGGCCGGGTTCATCGGCTGCGCTATAGCCGTGTGCGCGGTAAACCGTTTCGCGGGGCTCTTCACCACCACCTTTTTGACGGTTTTCTCTGCAGTCTCTTCCTGTTGTGCAGTGCTAGCTTTTGCTGCGGTTTTCTTCGCGGCCTTCTTTTTGGTCGGTTTTTTCTTTACCGAAGTATTCTTCTTGCTAACTTTCTTCTTCCTTGAAGTGGTTTTTTTCTTTTTCGAAGTTTTCTTTTTCTTCGAAACCTTTTTGCGGGCTACCTTCTTTCTGGAAGCCTTCTTCTTAGCAACCTTCTTTTTTGAAGCCTTTTTCCGTGAGGCTTTCTTTTTGGTCTTTTTCTTGACCTTTTTCTTACTTACCTTTTTGCGCGATACTTTTTTCTTGCCAGATTTCTTTCTGGACGTCTTCTTGCGGACTGTCTTTTTCTTCGCCTTCTTTTTGGTTTTCTTCTTGCTGACTTTCTTTCTGGCAGCAGTTTTCTTGCGAGTCACTTTTTTACGAGTGACCTTTTTCTTGCGAGAAGAAGTCTTTTTGGCGCCGCGTTTCGCGGACTTTTTGGGTGCCTTTTTTCGTGCTGCCATTTTCCCTGCTACTCCCCGGAGGGCCTCCGCAAAATGGCGGATTATACATAGAGTCGGGGCCGAAAAAAGTCGTTATCTGCACCTATTTTCGGGAGCTTAGCCGGCCGCGGTATCGGGCACCGGCTGGGGCAGGGTTTCCGGGGTGGCGGGCTCCCAGCCAGGCTTGCGGTCCTCGGCAACAACGGTGGTATATATCCCGCCGCGGACATTAAACCGCGCCGTTAGCCTTATATACCGAGGGTTCAGGGCCGCCGTGAGGTCGCCCAGTATCTGGTTGGTGACGGCCTCGTGGAAGGCGCCCTCGTCACGATAGGACCAGACGTACTGCTTTAGTGATTTGAGTTCCACACAGGCCGCATCAGGTATATAGTCGAGGAACAGCGTCGCGAAGTCAGGCTGGCCGGTTTTCGGGCACAGGCAGGTGAACTCCGGGATTAGTATCCTGATGGTATAATCGCGACCAGGGTTAGGGTTGTTGAAAGTGTCCAGTTCCCTGCGGGGGGAGCCAGTCGCGGTTTGAGAATTACGATCCTGCGTATTCATAAATAAGAGTCAGGCCTGTGTGTTGTTGCGCTCTGGTGGGGCGCTACTTTACACCACGAGGCGCATAAGGGAAGTATGCGACTAAGCAAGATTAAGCTGTCCGGCTTTAAGTCTTTCGTCGATCCGACGACCATTGTTTTGCCGAGTAATCTGGTGGGTGTTGTTGGCCCCAACGGATGCGGCAAATCCAATGTGATTGACGCAGTGCGGTGGGTAATGGGGGAGACCTCGGCCAAGAACCTGCGCGGCGAGTCGATGGCGGATGTCATTTTTAATGGCTCGGCTAATCGCAAGCCCATCGGTCAGGCATCTATAGAGCTGGTTTTCGACAATGCCGACGGCGCAATCGGTGGTCAGTTTGCCAATTACGGCGAAGTGGCAGTGCGCCGCACCGTCACGCGTGATGGTCAGTCGCAGTATTTTCTGAATAACGTCCGCTGCCGGCGCAAAGACATAACGCATATTTTTCTGGGCACAGGGCTCGGGCCGCGCAGCTACGCAATCATTGAACAGGGCATGATTTCCCGCCTGATCGAGGCCAAGCCTGAAGAAATGCGTGCGCACCTCGAAGAAGCAGCCGGTATCTCCAAATACAAAGAACGCCGTCGCGAAACCGAGAACCGTATCCGGCACACCCGCGATAATCTGGACCGGTTGAATGATCTGCGCGAAGAGGTCGAAAACCAGTTACGACATCTGCAGAAACAGGCGCGCGCGGCCGAACGCCACAAAGTGCTCAAAGATGAGCAGCGCCAGCTCGAAGCAGAATTGCTGGCCATCGACCTGCAGCATATTGATGCCAGGGTCAACGACGAAGCCATGGCGCTGGCACGGCAGAAAACCGAGCTGGAAGCGGCAATCGCGGCGCAACGACGGGTTGAGGCGGAGATCGAAGAAGCCCGGCAGAAGCAGATACTGGCTGGTGATGAGCTCAATGCCACAACCGCCAGGCATTACTCGGTGGATCTGGAAATTTCCCATCTGGAGCAGGCCATCGAGCACAACCGCGCCACCCGCGAGCGCCAGCAAATGGATCTGGAAGAGGCTCGCGAGCGGCTGGCTGAGATCGGTACCGAAATCAGTAATGACGAAGCCCAGCTGCGCGAGCTGGATAAACGTCTCGAGGCTCTGGCACCGGGCATGGATGAGGTTGAAAGCACTGCCCGGCGTTCGGCAGAACGACTGGATCAGGCGGAAAAAGAACTGGCGCGGTGGCAGGACAACTGGAACGGTTTCAGCGACGAATTGAATGCGGCGCGGCGCGTGGTCGAAGTGGAAACCGCCCGCATCAGCCACCTGCATGAAAAACAGGAACAGCTGGAGCAGCGGCGCAGCAGTCTCGAGCAGGAGCGCGGCAGTATATCGCTGGAAGACCTGGAAGGCCGACTGGATGATCTGGCACGTGCCGAACGTGACCTTGGCGAGCGCGAACAACAGGTTTCCCGGCGATTGCAGGAGACCTTGCGGCAGCTTGATGCGTTGCGCAGCAGCAGCGAAACAACCATTGCCGAACAGCAGGAAGTGCGCAGTGAACTGGACGCGTCGCGAGCCAGGCTGGTGGCACTGGAAACCCTGCAGCAGGCAGCGCTGGGGGCTGACGAAGAGCAGGCAGCAGAGTGGCTGGCCGCGCAGCAGCTCGACACGCGCCAGCGCCTGGCGCAAAAGCTGCAGGTCGAGGACGGCTGGCAGACTGCGGTAGAGACCGTGCTGGGCGATTTCCTGCAGGCTGTGTCGGTCGAGAAAGTCGACAAACACCTGCGCAATTTGCCGGACGCCAATGTGCTGCTGTTTGAGGACGATGCGCTGAAATATGCGGAGGACGGCACTGAGGGTTACCTGCTGGCGCGGGTGCATAATGCCGGTCCGGCGGCCGAGGCTCTTGCCACGGTGCGCACGGCCGCCACGCTGAGTGAAGCCACGGCACTGCGCGGCCGCTTGAACCGGGGTGAATCGGTAATCACGCCGGATGGCGTGTGGTTAAGCCGCAACTGGGTGCGGGTGTCACGCAGCGACGGTGAGACAGGTGGTGTGCTGACGCGTGAAACCGAAATGCGCGAGCTGGAAACCGCCATCAGGTCGCTGGAGTCACGACTCAGTCGCCTCGAAGAACAGCGTGTTGCTGTCAAGGGGGACATTAAGTCCTGCGAAACCGAGCGTGAGCAGCTGCAGGAAGCGCAAACTCAGGCTGCCAAGGAGCACGGAGCGGCTGCCGCGCGATTGACGGCATTGCGCACTGAATTTGATAAATCCCGCCAGCGGTCGCTGGCATTGGGTGAAGACAGCCAGAGCATTGATGTGTCCATTGGCGACGTTGGCAATGCCATTCGTGACGCGGAAGCCAAGCTGACGGCGGCCCGCCAGCAGGCAGAGCAGCTGGAAGGTCAGGTGGATGGCCTGCGTGCGCGGCAGGCGGAGCTGATCAAGGAGGCCGAAGCGGCACGTCAGCAGGCAGAAGCAGACCGCGATGCTTATCACAACCTTACTATTGAGGTGCAGTCGCAGCGGTCCAGTCGTGAGTCAGCTACCACGACGCTGGAACGCGCATTGTCGCAGAAATCTCAGCTGACTAACCGCGTAGAGAGTCTCAAGGTGCATCTGCAGGAAGGTGAAGCGCCGCTGGAAGAGCTGCAGAATAAACTACAGGAGCAGTTGGCGCTCAAAGTTACTGTTGATGACGAATTGCGCGGCAAGCACGAAGCGCTGGAGCAAGCCAACGACATGTTGCGTTCGCAGGAACTGCGTCGCGCCGAACAGGAGAAAAATGTCAGCGAGGTCCGTGAAAGCGCTGATAGCATGCGTATGGCTGTTCGGGAGCTGGAAATTCGCCGCGAAGGCATCGCGGAGAAGTTTGCTGCTACGGGTCTGTCACTTGAGGATGTTCAGCAAAGCCTGCCGGAGGACTACACGCCGGATGCCTGGCAGGAGCGACTGGAGAAAGTTAAGCGCCGCCTGGATCGTATCGGCACGGTTAATCTGCTGGCTATTGAGGAATTTGAAGAACAATCTGAACGTGCCAAATATCTGGAAGAGCAGCACGCTGACTTGAGTTCCGCGCTGGAAACCCTCGAAAAAGCCATTCGCAAGATCGACAAAGAAACCCGCCAGCGGTTCCAGGAAGTGTTCGATGCCATCAATGCCGGTCTGAAGAAACTGTTCCCGCGCTTGTTCGGTGGTGGCCATGCCTACATGAGCCTGGAAGGCGATGATTTGCTGAATTCCGGCGTAACCGTGATGGCGCAGCCGCCGGGCAAACGTAACAGCAGTATCCATTTGTTATCGGGTGGTGAGAAAGCGCTTACCGCAGTAGCGTTGGTTTTCTCTATTTTTGAGCTCAATCCGGCACCGTTCTGTCTGCTCGACGAAGTGGATGCGCCGCTGGATGATGCCAATGTCGGCCGCTTTTGTGACATTGTCCGGGAGATGTCGGCAAGCGTGCAGTTCCTGTTCATCACCCATAACAAGGTCACCATGGAACTGGCCAGTCAGCTGATGGGTGTGACCATGGGTGAGCCCGGCGTATCACGTCTGGTTTCGGTCGACATTGACGAGGCGGTTAAGCTCGCCGGTTAACTTTCAGGGTAAAGGGTCTGTTGTCATGGAGCCGTTCAGAGGAATTCTGTTACTGATCGGTCTGATCCTGATTTTCGGTATCTTCTGTTACAGCCGCGGCTGGTATCCGAAGCCCGCCAAGTGGTTGGCGCGCCGCAGGTCCAGCTCGGCTGATGAGTCGTGCCCGGCAGCAGATGACCGCAGTCCGCCCGTATTGCGCGAACCCGAGCCGGCTCCTGTAAGGGCGAAAACACCGCCGCTCCGACCCGATTCCAAAGTCGTTACCGTCCGCATCATGCCGCAGCAGGGTGCTGCCTTTCCCGCCGAAGAGTTGATTCTGGCATTGCGCTCGGCAGGCCTGCGTCATGGCCAGTTCGGAATATTCCATGCTCATGCCGAAGATGATGAGCGCATCCGTTTCAGCGTTGCCAGTCTGGTTGAGCCGGGGTCTTTTGATCTCAGCAAACTCAAGGAGTCGGAATACCGGGGCATCAGCATGTTTGCCGTGCTGCCGGCACCGGAAAACGGCCTGCAGCTGTTCGATGACATGGTTGCCAAGGCCCGCGAAATCACCAAGGCCATAGACGGTTGCCTGGTAGATGAGCAGGGCAGTGCCTTTAGTCTGCAGCGGGAACGCTATATGCGCGAAGAACTGATCGACTATCTGCGTCGGCACGAATTCGAGAGCTCGCCCGTCAAATCATCGGCCGTCGAATGAGCGTACCTGACAAAGCGCGCCGGCAGGCTAAGGCCCTGCGCGAGCAGATTGATCAGCACAACTATCGCTATCACGTGCTGGATGAACCGCAAATTCCCGACGCGGAATATGACCGCCTGTTCCGGCAGTTGCTCAAGCTGGAAGAGCAATATCCTGATCTGGTAACCGCCGATTCGCCTACCCAGCGCGTAGGCGGCGAGCCGCTGCCAGGTTTTGCGCAGGTCCCCCATGCGGTACCCATGCTGTCGCTGGACAATGCCTTCTCCGCCGAAGATATCATCGCCTTTGACAGGCGCGTGCGCGAGCGCCTCGAATCTGAAGACGAGGTGGCCTATGCGGTAGAGCCCAAGCTTGACGGTATGGCAATCAGTTTGCGTTATGAGCAAGGACAATTTGTGCAGGCCGCGACCCGAGGCGATGGTCGTACCGGCGAAGACGTCAGCCACAATGTGAAAACCATTCCCGCAGTACCTATGCGCCTGCATGGCGGAGGGTTCCCGAAAGTGCTTGAGGTGCGTGGCGAAGTCTATATGCCGCTAGCTGGTTTCGACGCGATGAATGCTGCTGCGCGCAAGGCCGGCGAGAAAACGTTTGCCAATCCACGCAACGCTACGGCCGGCAGTTTGCGGCAACTTGATCCGCGTGTCGCTGCCAGGCGACCGCTAACTATGTTCGTATACGGTGTAGGTGAAGTATCCGGCGGCGAATTACCTGCTACTCATAGCGAAACGCTGCAGCGCCTCGCGGAGTGGGGGCTGCGGGTGTGTCCGGAGAACCAAGTGGTAGTGGGCGCAACTGGTTGTATCGATTATTTTGAACGTATCGGAGAGCGTCGCCATGCGCTGGCTTATGAGATCGACGGTGTTGTCTGCAAGGTAGATGACTACGCGTTGCAGCGGGAGCTGGGTTTCGTGTCGCGGGCGCCGCGCTGGGCAATAGCCAGCAAGTTTCCTGCGCAGGAGGAGCTTACGGTCATAAAGGGGGTGGACTGGCAGGTGGGGCGCACCGGCGCTCTGACGCCAGTCGCCAGGCTTGAGCCGGTCAACGTGGGTGGTGTCACCGTATCGAATGCGACGCTGCATAATATTGATGAGCTGGAGCGCAAAGACGTGCGCATTGGCGACACCGTGTCGGTGCGGCGTGCAGGAGACGTGATTCCGGAAGTTGTCAGCGTACTGAAAGCCAGGCGCCAAAACAACGCAGCGCCGGTGCGGCTGCCCCGGCGCTGCCCAGTGTGCAAGTCAGAGGTTTCCAGAGCGGAGGGCGAAGCTGTCGCCCGTTGTAGTGCCGGATTGTATTGCGAAGCACAACGCAAAGAAGCTCTAAAGCATTTTGTTTCCCGCAAAGCGATGGATATCGACGGGTTAGGGAGCAAACTGATCGAGCAACTGGTTGATGAGGGCCTCGTGCGGACACCAGCGGATCTTTTCAATGCTCAGCGCATCAATGTTGAAAGTCTTGCAGGGCTCGAGCGCATGGCGGAAAAATCTGCGTCCAATCTAGTGGCTGCTATTGATGCAAGCCGTGATGTTAGTTTGAGTCGTTTCTTGTTTGCGCTTGGAATTCGTGAGGTCGGCGAGGCTACCGCAGAAAATCTGGCCAATCATTTTGGTTCTTTGGAAGCGCTGATTAGTTCCAGCGATGATATGGAAGCACTGGAACGGGTTCCTGACGTCGGGCCGATCGTCGCAGAACACATACGTGCTTTTTTTAGTGAAGAGCACAATTTGCAGGTGCTTGACCAACTCACCGGACCGCAGGGCGTGCGAGTAAGAAGCGTCGAAATTGCCGATGATATCGAGCAGGAATTTGCCGGCATCACCTTTGTGGTTACGGGCACATTAGCCAGCATGACGCGGGATCAGGCGAAAGCAGAGATAAAGCAAAAAGGCGGTAAAGTTTCCGGCAGCGTCTCGGCAAAAACCGGCTACCTGGTCTACGGAGAAAAAGCAGGCTCCAAGCTTGATAAAGCCCGGCAGCTTGGTGTTGAACTGCTCAATGAAGATGAATTTCTGAATAAGCTCGGCAGGCGCTAAGTCCGGGAATATCCTCCCGTTTGCCGGTATATCATTGATTTATTGCCGATGGCTGCTATAAATGGTCATTTATGACCCTATATGGCGGCTTGAGCAGAATGCCTCAGTCTTCTCAGGAAAGAATTCTCAAAGCGTTGTTGTTAGCACTTAGGCCAATAGCCAGAGCGTTGATGCAGTGTGGGATTGGGCACAAGGAGCTCTCGGAAGTTGCGAAGACGGCTTTTGTTCAGGTTGCAACTGAGGAATATGGGATACGGGGACGACCGACGAATATATCTCGAGTATCTGTAATAACAGGTGTTTCAAGAAAAGAAGTGTCGAAAATCCGATCCGTGGGAGACATTTTTCGACCAGATTCGGTCAAAGGTACGCCGCCTGGTGAGGTTCTGCACCGCTGGAATACGGACGCGAG
>JAUIEY010000224.1 GCA_030429685.1 Gammaproteobacteria bacterium | reverse complement strand
CCAGCTGATAGCCGGTTTCGGTGCGGAAAAAGTGATCTGGGGCACTGACTGCATCTGGTGGGGGTCACCGCAGTGGCTCATCGAGGCTTTCCGGCGTTTCGAAATGCCTGAAAACCTGCAGGCAGACTTCGGCTATGCGGCCATCAGTGATGCCGACAAGGACATCATTTTTGGGAAAAACCTCGCGGGTCTGTTCGACGTTGACGTTAACGAGGCACGCACGGCCATCCCGGCAGATGCCCTGTCGGGCATGAAATCCGCGTACATCGAGCACGGCGCCGAGCCGAGTAACACCCAGTACGGCTGGGTGGCAGTCTGATGGAGGTTGGCATGCAAAGCGCACAGCACACCGCTCGTTTAACCGGCCTGCTGGCAGCCTGCCTGCTGGTGCCGGCCTTGGCCGCAGCGGAGTTCACGACCGCGCTGGAAACCAACAACTGCGCGCCTGCGCCTGAGAACCTGCGCGGCGACCCGGAGATCGGCCAGGAACTGCACGAAGAGCACTGCGCGTCGTGCCATGGTTTGAGCGGTGGTGCCGATGTAGTGGTAATGCATATGGACCAGACGCCGGCGGATCAGAGCGACCCGGAGTACATGCAGACCATTCCCGATGCCTACCTGTACCTCGCCATTTGTCGCGGTGGCGAAGGCATAGGCAAGTCGGTCGTGATGGCACCATGGGGCGATTTCTTTTCCGATCAGGAGATTCGCGACCTGATTGCCTGGATCCGCACCTTTTCAGGTACCTGACCGGCGCCCGGCCCGGAGTCAGATCCAGCACCACAACGGCCCGCGAAGCGGTATGATGGGCAGCTATGAGCCAAGAAGTCGCAGTACGTAATCCTTACACCGGCGAGCTGGATTTCAGCTTCACTGAGCCCGGCCCCGCAACCCTGCAACGCATCGGCGAACGCCTGCGCGGCGCACAACCCGACTGGGCCGCCCTGGACATCGGCGAACGTGCAGCCGTGCTGAACAAGTTTGGTGCCTGCCTGCAAAAGCACGCCGCCGACATCACTGCAGCCCTGGTTGCTGACACCGGTCGCACCCAGGTAGCCGCCATGGAAGTTGGCGGGCTGCAGGGTTTTATCCGGCGGACCGTGCAGGATGCGCCGCAGGTGCTGGCACCGGGTATGCCGCGGCCTGCCCAGGTGCCGCTGATTCACGGGGCTGCCAATCGCAAACCCTACGGGCTGGTGGGCAATATTTCGCCGTGGAATTTTCCGATTATTCTGTCGTTCCTTGACACCTTCCCGGCGCTGATTGCCGGCAATGCTGTGGTCATCAAGCCCAGCGAGGTTACACCCCGCTGGACCGAGCCGCTCAAAGCGGCGATAGCCGATTGCCCCGAAATCGATGCGGTCCTGGATATTGTGGTGGGCACCGGCAAGGTTGGCGCGATGGTTACCGACATGGTGGACGCCATCGTGTTTACCGGCAGTGTCGCGACCGGCCGCATGGTCGCCGAGGCAGCGGCGCGCAATTTTATTCCGGCCAATCTGGAACTGGGCGGCAAGGATCCCGCACTGGTGTTAGCCAGCGCGGATATTGAATATGCCGCGCGCACCATCACGTTCAGTTCGGTGCAAAGCACCGGGCAGGCCTGTCAGTCGCTCGAACGGGTTTACGTGGCGCAGGAACACTATGAGCGCTTTGTGGAACTGGCGGTGGGTCATGCCGAAAGTCTGGCTATCAACTACCCGGACATCAATCACGGCGTGATCGGACCGTTTATTTTTGAGCAGCAGGCGTACAAGGTTAAAGAGCAGCTGGATGATGCCGTGAGCAAGGGCGCGAAGGTGCTTTGCGGCGGCGAGATTCTCGATCACGGCGGCCTGTGGATGCGCCCGACCGTGCTGACCGGCGTCACCCATGACATGCTGGTGATGCAGGAAGAAACTTTCGGACCGGTGGTGCCCATCATGCCCTTCACTGATGTCGACCATGCCGTGGAACTTGCCAACGATACGCAGTACGGCCTGTCGGCTGCAGTGTTTGCCGGCAGCGATGACGAAGGCCGTGCCGTCGCGGCGCGCATCAACGCCGGGGCAGTGAGTATCAATGATGCTGCACTGACCGCCATGATCCACGAGTTTGAGCACGATTCCTTCGGCTATTCCGGTATGGGCCGCAGCCGCGCCGGCGCGTCGGCTTATACGCGCTTCACCCGCGAGCAATCAGTAATGACCAACGTGGAGTCGAAAGCACTGCTGGCAGGCGAACTGGGCGGCGGTTAAGCGGCACAACAATCGCATCACAACAATCGCATCACAACACAGGTCTCGCCATGGAAGTCGATATTGTTCTGGATTCATCACTGAGCTCGCAGCGACTCACCGATCTCGGCTTGCTCGCCGAACAGGCCGGTATCCGCTGCGTGTGGAATGCCAGCTACCTGACCGGTAAAGACCCGTTCACCAATCTTGCGCAACTGGCGCGTGAAAGCAGTCGCATCAAGCTGGCCCCGATGGCGCTGAACGGCTACGAAATGCATCCGTTCCGCATAACCATGGCGCTGCTGACCCTGAATGAACTCGCTGGCGGCCGGGTTGAGGCCATGATCGGCGGCGGTGGTGAAGTCGTAATGAGCCTGAAGATACCGTTCGAAAAACGCGTGCGGTATGTGCGTGAAGTGCTGGAATTCGTCAAGGGTGCCACCACGCAACGCCCGTTCAACTACGACGGCGAGTTGTTCAAGATTGAGAATTATGATCCTGAGTGGCCCACTGCGGCACCACCGTTTATCTGGGCCGGTGCCAACCGGCCGCAAATGCTGAGCATGGCAGCCAAGTCAGCCGATGGCATTTTCATGAGTGACCTGTCACCTACTCTGACTCAAGGCGTAATTAGCGATGTGTTTCGGCATCGCGCGGATGCCGGACTGAGTAATGATGGCTATCGCTTCACCAATTTCATGGCGTGGTACGTCTATGACGATTTGGCCGAAGCGCGTTTTGAAGCACGTCGCTGGATCGGCTTCCGCGCCCTGTTCCGGGAATACATGATGGAAGAATTTGTCAGTGACGAGGAATTCCAGATCCTGCTTGATCACATGCCGGCTATCTACAACATGGGGCCAACCAAAACCGATTCGGTGGACGGGGTGCCGGACGAATTGCTGGATCGTTGCGTTGATAAGCTAACACTGACCGGCACGCCGGATGACCTGGATCGCATTATCGAGCACCTGCTCGAATTCAAGGCACTGGGCGTCACCGAGATCTGCCTGGAACTCAAAAACCACCAGGAACACGGCATCAAGCTGCTTGGCGAACGGGT
>JAUIEY010000223.1 GCA_030429685.1 Gammaproteobacteria bacterium | reverse complement strand
TGTATGGTCAGACCAATATCAGCTGCGTCGCAGCCCATCTCGATAGCAAGCCCGGCTTCGGCGATCAATTCGCCGGCGTTCGGGCCAACTATGCCCGCGCCGATCACTTTATGCGTCTGCGGATCAATCAGCAGTTTGGTCACGCCGTCATCGCGTCCCACTGACAGCGACCGGCCACTCGCCGCCCAGGGAAATTTACCGGTTTCATAGGCCACTCCCTGAGCCTTGGCCTCAGTCTCTGTCATACCGACCCAGGCGATTTCCGGATCGGTGTAGGCCACCCCGGGAATTACACGTGCATCAAACCAGGATTTTTTGCCGGCCGCGACTTCTGCCGCAACCTTGCCTTCATGCACTGCCTTATGGGCCAGCATCGGCTGGCCCACGATATCGCCTATAGCAAATATATGCGGCACATTGGTGCGCATCTGCTTGTCCACACCGATGATGCCGCGTTCACCTACGGCGACACCCGCTTTGTCGGCGTCAACCTTGTTGCCGTTGGCCGACCGGCCTACCGCTACCAGCACTTTGTCGTAAAGCTGCGGCTCCGGCGCATCCTTGCCTTCGAAACTGACCCGCAAACCGGTATCGGTGGCCTCCACAGCGGTCACGCCGATCCCTTTCATGATGGCCTCGTAGCGGCCCTTGATGCGCTTCTCCAGCGGTCGCACCAAGTCCGGATCGCAGCCGGGTACCAGCGACTTTGTCAGTTCCACGACGCTGACTTTGACACCGAGTGCGTCATATACCGTCGCCATTTCCAGCCCGATAATGCCGCCGCCGATCACCAGCATACGCTCCGGCATATCCTGCAATTCCAGCGCGCCGGTTGAATCAATCACCCGCGGGTCGTCCGGGAGCCCCGGTATCATCGCCGGCTCCGATCCCGCCGCGATAATGCACTGCTGAAAACCGATGACCTGAGTTGCGCCATCATGTTCGACCTGCACGTGATGCGGTGATACGAATCGGCCGGTGCCCTGCACCACCTTAACCTTGCGCTGCCTGGCCAGACCCGCCAGTCCACCAGTCAGGCGGTCAACCACGCTCTGTTTCCAGCCGCGCAATTTGTCGGTATCAATTTGCGGCGCGCCGAAAGACACGCCGAATTCGGCCATGGCATCCGCTTCCTCAATAACTTTGGCAGCATGCAACAGGGCCTTGGAAGGAATACAGCCAACATTGAGGCAGACGCCGCCCAGCGACGGCCAGCGCTCGACCAGCGTGACGTCCAGACCCAGATCCGCGGCCCGGAAAGCCGCCGAGTAACCGCCCGGTCCGGCCCCCAATACCAGCAGGCTGGTTTCGGCGTCAACCTTACCGTCATAGCCCGCGGCAGAAATGGTGTCTGACATCACGCCTGACCCGGATTCTGCATCTTGCGAAGGTTCAACTGTGGTGTCAGACACCGACGTTGCTGCCTCGGGTGTGGTGTCAGACCCCGAATCAGCCTCAGCCGCCTCCAGCTTTACAATGACCGAGCCTGCCGAGACCTTGTCCCCTTCACTGACGACAACCTCGACCACCTTGCCACCGGCCGATGACGGCACGTCCATCGCCGCTTTGTCGCTTTCCAGCGTAATCAGCGTATCTTCGGCAGCGATTACGTCGCCGGCGCTGACATGCACTTCAATAATTTCAATATCGGTAAACTCACCGATGTCCGGAACCTTTACCTCAACCACATCAGTCATCGCGACGCCGTCCTATCAGACCTGCTGCATCGCCCAGTCGCGCGGCCAGGTAAGTGGTAAAGCGTACGCCGGTCGCGCCGTCAATGACCCGATGGTCGTATGACAGGCACAGGGGCTGAATCAGCCGGGGCACAAACTCGGAACCGTTCCACACCGGCTGCATTTTCGAGCGCGGCACACCGAGAATGGCCACTTCCGGCGCATTGATAATCGGCGTGAACGCGGTGCCGCCGATGCCTCCCAAACTGGACACCGTAAAAGTGCCGCCCTGCATCTCATCAACCTTCAGCTTGCCCTCACGCGCCCGACTGCTCAGTTCCGCCAGCTCTTTGGCAATGGTGAACAGATTTTTCTGATTGGCATCGCGTATGACCGGCACTACCAGTCCGTTAGGCGTATCGGCCGCGAAGCCGATATGCACGTAGTCTTTCCAGATCAGGGTTTTGTTCTCCGGCCCCATGGAAGTATTGAATACCGGGAATTCCTGCAGCGCCTGTACCACCGCACGAATCATGAAGGCCAGCGGTGTCAGTTTCACACCCGCCTCGGTGGCTTCAGCTTTGAGCGACTGACGCCGGTCTTCCATGTCTGTGATATCCGCTTCATCGAACTGCGTGACATGCGGATAGTTCACCCAACTGGCATGCAGGCGTGGCCCGGATATTTTCTGAATCCGGCCCAGGGGTTTTTCTTCGATGGGGCCGAATTTGGCGAAATCGACCTGTGGCACTTCCGGCAAGGCTGCGCCTGCGGCAGCCGAAGTGCCGGCCTGACCGGTCATAACCGCCTTGACAAACCCTTTGACGTCGTCCTGGGTGATACGCTGCTTGGCGCCGGTACCGATCACCCGGCCAAGATCAACACCGAGTTCACGGGCAAACTTGCGTACCGACGGACTGGCATGTGCCTTGGCAAAGCTGCCTTCGTTGATCGGGGGTAGCTGACTGGCGCCTTTATTGGTGTCTGACACCACTCTGGGGGCGCTGTTCCCGGTGTCTGACACCACGGTAGGCTCAGGTTTGGTATCCGCAACCGGTTCAGGTGTGGTGTCAGACACCGCTGGTGCTGTCTCGGTGGTGTCAGACACCGAAGCTGCGGCCTCTTCAACTTCCAGCACCAGGATCAGGCTGCCTTCGGAAACTTTGTCACCCTCGGCAACTGCCATTTCCGCAATCTTGCCTGCCGCCGGTGCCGGCACGTCCATGGCTGCCTTGTCGGTCTCCAGCGTGATCAGTGAATCTTCGGCGGCAACTTCATCCCCCGCCGAAACCATCACCTCAACAATTTCCACATCGGTAAAGTCACCGATATCCGGCACCAATACTTCCTGGCGTGTTGTCATTATCGTTTCTCTGCCTTTCTCAACTGACAGCTAATACTGTCAGCAATCCACCGGGTCGGGTTTGTCGGGATCCAGCCCGAGCACCGTCATTTCTTTCGCAACAATTTCGCTGCTGATTTTGCCGTCATCGGCAAGTGTCTTGAGTGCTGCCACCACAATATTGTCGCGGTTCACTTCAAAATGCTCACGCAATGCACGTCGCGAATCGCTGCGGCCGAACCCGTCGGTGCCCAGCACGCTGTAACGCACCGGCACCCACT
>JAUIEY010000222.1 GCA_030429685.1 Gammaproteobacteria bacterium | reverse complement strand
TCCACCGGCGACGGTCCGTGGCAGTGGTCCACGGGAATCTATTACAGCAGCGAGAGTTTTCGCGATGACAGGCTTCGCCTGAGTGACATTGATCTGACAAACGGCGGCACCGTTTATGCCATAGCGTCACCGGTACCGCTTGTCGACACTACGACGCTGTTCACTAACGATTTCTATTCAATTTACGGCTCGCTTTCCTATGACCTATCCGACGCATGGAATTTTGTCGCCGAGGCCCGCTACACCCGCGAGGACAAAACCGCCGATGAGCAGGAAAACAATTTTCCTTCAGATGTGCCGCCGACCGGCCTGCAGACGAATGATTTCAGTTTTGTCACCCCGCGCTTTATTGCCAATTTCACGCCGACTGACGACCTGCTGGTCTACGTTTCGGCGGCGCGCGGCGTGAAATCCGGCGGATTTAACGCTGGCTCGACGACAGCGCCGACTTTCGACCAGGAGTCGAACTGGAGCTACGAGCTGGGGTCCAAGTACACTTTCGCCGGTGGCGCCGGCACCATCAACGGCGCTTTCTATTTTGTTGACTGGGACGATCAGCAGGTAACGGCAGTTGATCCGGTCAATACCCGGTTACCTATCACCATCAATGTGGCTAAAACCGAAATAACCGGCGCCGAATTGGATGTGTTTTACAAGCTCAATGACTGGCTCCGTCTCAACTTCGGCGCAGCTTACATTGATGCGGAATACAAGGAAGGCTTTGCAACAGCCATCGACAGATTTACCGATTGCGCGGCTTTGCCCATCCCCTGTGACGCGATTGAAAGCGGCACACCGGTAACCAGCGGTAATCTTGCCGGACAAAAAGTCATCGGCGTTCCGGAGACGACCTTCAACGGCGGTGTGCAGGTGAACCTGCCACTGTCAGGCACAACCTGGGAGTTCCAGGGCCGGCTGGACTATTCCTGGAACGACAAGGTTTATCTGGACGAAGCCAACTCCGGTTACCTGGATTCGCGTGAGACCGTCAACCTGCGGCTGGGCATACGCGACGATCGCTGGTCCGTAGACGGTTTCTGCAACAACCTGACGGATGATGATACGCCGGTGTTTGCGGTACCGCCGCGTGACATTCTCGGTGTGCAGCACTACGCCATACTGAATCGCGACGGGCGCATGTGCGGTGTGCAGATCGGTTACCGCAACTGATGGGCAATTCAGGGATGGAGGGACGCGGTATGGGCTGGTCGGCAAAGTACGTTGCCTGTGGTGTGTTGCTGAGCGCTGCGGCGCCGGGCGCCGAGGTCGCGACCGAACTGGAAGGAACCTTTAACAACAGTCAGGAAAACGCCTGTATCCATGTATCCACGTTTTTCTATCTGACGGACTGCTTTTATTCGCGACATCTGGAAGAAGTTGTCGGGCAGAAGCTGCCCTGGACCGGGCCGACTGTAAACCCGGTCTACTATCCGGTTGGCAGCGAACACGCGGTCCCGACCTATGTGCCGGAAGTCGGCGATGACCGCTTCGCGCCGCCCATGCAGGCGACACTATTTATCAACGACAAGGGCACGCCGGCAGGTGATGACGATGCCATCCGCGGCACCCTCGTGGTCGGCCCGGCGACCCGCAGCGTGGTGGTCAATGTCAATGAACTGGCCGGTGGTACCGGCGGCGCGCCGCCACGTGCCGTGATGACCTGGGACAATATTACCCACACCCTGCAAAGCTCCGCATTTGATCGTGCCACGCCGAATGATCTTGGCGGCTTTGACTACGAAATCGCCTCCAAAGGCTTTCCGCCGCGCCTGTGTCGCAACGAAGACCCGCAGGACTGCTATCCCAGCGCATATGCGGGTAAGACCACCGACGGCCAGAACGCCGCGGGCACCTGGAACGGCCCGGCGCCGGTGGGCGTAACCCGTGATACCGCAATGGAAGGCAATGTCGGCACCAGCACACGCGCCATCATCAATGGCTACCGCTGTGTCGACAACCGTGGCGATATCACCTGCCCTGACCACAATGTTGTGTGGAGCACATCCGCCGAGCCGGAACCCGGTTCGCGCAATCAGAATGAAGGGCCCGGACTGGATAATCTGTTGTTAAAAGTTGTGACTGATGCAAATAAAAAAATTGTCAGCCTCGAAGGCTACTGGACGAATGAATACTTTATTGCCGGCGGCCCCGGGTTTTTTCAGGTTGATGAGGGGCATGACAACTCCTATCAGGGGGGCTATATGCAGCTTCGGGCCCGCTGACCGGCGGGCCTCACACACCAGAGTCGCCATGGCTACCATGCTGCTGGCAGCTGCGGTTTCCGGATGCACGCAGCTGATGTCTGAGCAGCGTTCGGCAACCGCGCCACGTACCATCGAAATGGACCTTACCGCGGCGGTGTCCCGGGTCGCGCTGACCGAAGACGGCCTCGCAGCCAACGCCTGGACATATAACGGCACCACGCCCGGGCCGCAGATTCGCATGCGCGTAGGTGACAGTGCGGTGATTACTTTTCGCAATGAATTGCCGATAGCGACGGTGGTGCACTGGCACGGCATTGAACTCGACAATGCCAACGACGGTACCACGGTAACCCAGAACCTGGTGGCGCCGGGCGATACCTTTACGTACCGTTTCAAGGCCATTCGGCCGGGTATTTTCTGGTACCACTCGCATTCAATGCCGACCAATCCTGAATTCAAGGGCCTGTACGGTTCTATTGTGGTGACCGATGCGGCCGATGAGCAGCTGGTGCGGCTTGGTGTGCTGCCGGATGAGTCGCAGTCATACACATTCATGCTGGCTGATACCACGGTTTGCAAACAGCCGGGACAGAATGATCCGGTCACGTTCCCGCCCGGCGCAGATACGCCCTGGGCTTTCAGCGACACCCTCGGACCTTACCCCGGGCTGGTTGCCTTTCCGTCGCCGGCGGATCTGTGCGAAAAGCCGCGCGACAGTGAGGGCCGGATGGGCGAGCTGGCGCCGCTTGCTGCCGGTGACATTCCCAACGTCATGCCGGCCCGCAATTGCAGTGCCGGCGGCAATACCTTTGGCTTTAACAGCGAAAGCTCCTGTCGCGTCAACGAAGGGCAGCTGGTGCTTACCAACGGTCAGGTGGCCGCCGGCCGCGACGGCACGCCGCAGCAGCCCGGCGCGCTGCGGGGCGAGGCGCGCGTCTATCCGGTAGCGCGCGGCCAGGGCGTGCGGTTGCGGCTGCTTAATGCTGCGGTCAGCCGCTACTTTCGCCTGCACCTGACCGATGCGGCGGGCCGGCCACAATTCTTGTACCGCGTTGGCGGCGAAGGTGGTCTGCTGGACCGCGCCCGTGTCGAAGGCGGCATGCTCGGCACACTCGACACCAAATATGCGCCGGGTGAAATCACGCTGGGTGTGGCCAACCGGTCTGATG
>JAUIEY010000221.1 GCA_030429685.1 Gammaproteobacteria bacterium | reverse complement strand
TCTGGCATCGGCTGCGTGAACTGACCGGTGTCGGTATGTCTGACCGCAGTCGCACACAACTGCAGACCGAGACTTTTTTTGTTTCCACCTGCATGCGCGAGTTCGCTGTCACAACACAGCAAAGTAATTTGTCGCACCAAATTGCTGAAAGCGGCTTGCAAAGTCTGCACGGTGCCGCCGCCTATGCATTTTTGCTGCGCACGGTAACCGGTTTGAATAGCTCCATTCCGGGTGAAACCAACATCCAGGGACAGCTGCGCAAGGCCTGGGACAGCTGGCGCGAGACGGCAGCCGCGCAGCGGGTGGCCGCGCTGACGCCGCTGCTGCAGCGCCTGTTTGCAGACGGCCGCAGAGTGCGCCGCAAATATTTGCAGGGCATCGGCGGGCACTCTTACGGTTCACTGACTCGCAAACTGCTGAACCCGGACAGCGATGCCAGAGTACTGCTGGTTGGCGCAGGCGAACTGGCACGCACTGTCGCGCCGTTTTTTCGCAACCGGCAAACGGCTGTGTGGAACCGGCATGCGCCTGCGGCCGGCGTGATTGACGCTGAACTGACGTTCGCCCCGCCGCAGATCGCGGCAGCCGCTGCATGGGCCACACATGTAATCATAACCACGCCACCGGATACCATGAACGATACGCTTTGGGCGGATGCTCTGCGCGGCGCGGCGCAGCTGCAGAAAGTTGTGCACCTTGGTCTGCGACGCGCGCGCCGCGGCAGCTGGCAGGGCTTTGCGGCCTGCCATGACCTCGATGATGTAATTGCATTTCGCCGCAGCCAGACATCCCTGCGCTCCATGCGCATTGCCCAGGCTCGCGCAGCCTGCGATGCCATCGCCGCGAATTATCCCGCTCCCGCCGGGGATACTCTGGTCAGCGCTGCGGCCTGATTGCCATGACTGCACCCCGCATACCGGCAACCCTGCGGCTGGGCACACGAGCATCCCTGCTGGCCGTGGCCCAGAGCCGGCAGATTGCCGCACAGCTCGAACAGGCCCATCCGGGCCTGCAGATTGAGCTGGTGACTTATGGCAGTCGCGGCGACAGCGACCAGCAAACACCACTGACGCAGGTCAGCGACCGGCAGTTTTTTTCCGACGAGCTGGATCAGGCACTGGCAAACGGCGCAGTCGATTTTTGCGTGCATTCGTGGAAAGACATAGACGGCCCGCGACCAGCCGAATTTCTGCGCGCTGCCGTGCCCGCCCGTGCGCTGCCGCATGACGCGCTGCTGTTTCGCAGTGACATTGCGGAAGTGCTGAAAAACGGCCGACCGCTGCGCATCGGCACGTCATCGGCGCGCCGCCAGATTAATACCGGGGATTTTCTCGCCTGGGCGCTGCCCCGCTGCGGTGCCCCGCCGCGTTGCGAATTTCAGCCGCTGCGCGGTCCGGTGCACCAGCGGCTGGCCCGCATCGCGCCGACAGCCGGCAGCGACCGTCTGGACGGTGTGGTACTGGCGCTGGCCGGACTGGAACGACTTTGGCAGGACAGTGATGGCCGCGACGCTATCGCGGCCGTGCTCAACGCGGCGCGCTGGATGATCATGCCGCTGAGCGCAAGCCCGGCCGCCGCTGCGCAGGGCGCCCTGGCGCTGGAGACGCGGCGGGACAATGATCTTTGCATCAGCTTGCTGCGCGCCGTGCATGACCCGGAAACCGCAAGGCTGGTCGGCATCGAGCAACAACTGCTGCAGCAGGTGGCGGGCGATGCCGCCGGTTTCGGCGCCACTGCTGTCAGCGATCCGGTGCTGGGATTTGTGGCACGGTTACGCGGGCGCACCGCAGGCAGGACAGCGCCGATCTGCATAACCCGGGTGGCTGATGACCGTCCGCCCGCGCCTGCGGCTCGCGCCTGGTCGGGACACAGCTGGCAGCGTGCGGCGCGCAAACACAGATTACCCGCAACCGCGTTGCAGGCACCCGCGATGTTTGTGGCGCATGCCGATGCCATCGATGCAACTACCGATATTGCTGCTACCCGCCTGTGGACCAGCGGTCCGCGCAGTTGGGCGACACTGGCCCGACAAGGCCTGTGGGTAGAAGGCTGTGCCGATAACCTCGGCTTTGATGCCCTGAAACCACTGCTGGCAGCCCCGGTGTTGCAATTGCCGCCGCTCGCTGACTGGCTTGCGCTGACCCATGCGGCAGCTGTGGCAAGCTGGGACGGCAGCGGCATCGGGCGCACCGTTGCCACCTACAACGTCGAAGTGGCTATTGACCCGCAGGAGGCGGCCCGCGAACTGCAACAATGCGATCACTTTTACTGGTCGAGCGCGCGCCAGTATGGCTTGTTGAAACCCTACCTGCCTGCGCAGGCGCAGCACGCGTGCGGCCCGGGCAAAACCTATCGCGCTCTGCGTGCCGCCGGCGTGACTGACGTGCGCCCGTTCGCTTCGCGGCAGGAGTGGCAGCGATGGCTGGCCTGAGTCACCGCCGCACCCGGCTGACACCGGCGATTCGCGAACTGACACAGGTGGCCCGGCCAGCCAGCCGCCAGTTCATTCAGCCGCTGTTCGTCAGCGAGCGTGCCACCACAAGGGAAGCCGTGCCCGGCCTGGATGGAGTCTGGCGCGATACGCCGGATAGCCTGCTGCAACAGATCGCCGCCGACATGGAACAGGGCATTAACAAGTTTCTGCTGTTTGGCATACCGGCAGCCCGGAGTGAACGCCATTTTAATCATGCGTTTACCGCGGCACAGATTGCTGCCGTCAAAGCAGAATTCGGCGCGCATGTCTGGCTCGCCGCAGATGTCTGCCTGTGCTCGTCCACCAGTCACGGCCATTGCGGCATCCTCAACAGCCGTGGCGACCGGGTGGAAAACGCTGCCAGTGTGGCAGAAATCAGTGCCGCCGCATTGTTGTATGCGCAGGCCGGCGCCGACTGCGTTGCGCCCAGCGACATGATGGACGGCAGGGTCGCGGCTATCCGTCAGGCGCTGGATGCAGACGGTTATGATGCGGTTGTCATCATGAGTTACTCCGCCAAGTTTCATTCCGGGTTCTACGGACCGTTTCGGGTCGCCGCAGAATCCGCCCCGGGTGCCGGTAACAAATTAACGGATCGCGCCACCTACCAGATTGATCCGGCGCGGCCGGACGATGCCCTGCTAAGTTCGCAGCGCGATGCAGCCGAAGGCGCTGACATACTCATGGTGAAACCGGGCCTGCCCTACCTGGATGTACTGGCCCGGCTTAGCGACGCCATTCCGCTGCCGTGGGCGGTGTATCAGACCAGCGGTGAAGCAGCCGGCTTCAATTTGCTGGCGCGTGAAGGGCTGGGCGATCGCGCACGCCTGAACGTTGAAGCGTGGACCGCATGCGTGCGCGCCGGCGCGCGGATGATAATCAGTTACGATGCCCGGCAGGCTCGGGACTG
>JAUIEY010000220.1 GCA_030429685.1 Gammaproteobacteria bacterium | reverse complement strand
AGAGGGCCTGGAAGTCGAAGTCACCGGTGCCGCCACCGAGAACCTGACGGTATACGGCAGTCTTGGCATGATGAACGGCAAGTACACGCGCCTTTCCATGGGCGGCATGCTCGCCAACATTGGCCCCAAACCAACCCGCACGCCTGAAATGACAGCGCTGCTGGGAGCCGATTACACCGTGCCACGCAACATCGCCGGCGGTGAAGTGTTTTTTGCCGGCCAGGTTTCCTGGGTCGATGAATACTTCATGGGGAACGACAATGCGCCGAATACGCTGATCCGTTCACATGAGCTTGTCAACGCGCAGGTTGGCTGGCGCAGCGAAGCGCTGGATGTGGTTCTGGAATGCAAGAACTGTTTCGACGAAACCTGGTTCGGCACCAATTTATTCAACGTGATGTACACGGCTGATCCGAAACGCTGGGCATTGCGCGCCCGTTACCGGTTTGAATAACAAGCCAGTTCAACAGGCCTAAACACCGGCTGCCCTGTCATCTGACCGGGCAGCCGTTTTATTTCTGCGGCACGGATACGACCATGCTGAAAACCATTGTCATTGTGACCATCTCGGTATTGAACCTGGCCAATGTGGAGCGCGCCTGGCAGGAATACCTCGATTACACGACGATTGAGCGCGGCCAGATCAGCGCCGAGCTCAGCGAAGTCTGGAATGCACAGGCGATGAACGGTCGCGACTACCTGGTCATGCAGCCGCAAAGTGGCGCTGATGTGTACATCCGCTTTGTCGAAAACCCCGCAAACAAAGGTTACGTGCCGCTCAATTCGCAGGGCTGGAATGCCACGGAATTGCTGGTCACGGACCCGGACGGCATTGCTGAGCGTCTGGACGGCTCTCCGTTTACGGTAGTTGGTCCGCCCGCCGATCTGTGGCCGGCGCCTGATGCACCGCGCGCTATGCAGGCATTAGGCCCCGGCAACGAATTGCTGTACCTGACCCGGAACAACGATTTTGCCACCCGCTCACCGGTGGATCGCGTGTTTATCATGGTGGTGGGCGGCGCGTCGCTGGATACCCTCAGTGATTTTTACGCACAACGCATGGGCCTGTCGCTGGGCGAGCCGCTGCAGCTTGGCGTGCCGTTCATGGCGGAAACTCAGGGACTGCCGGCCGATACCCTGTACCCTTTGCGCGTTGCCATTCTGTCGCCCGAATTTTTGCTGGAACTCGATGAATATCCCGAGACGGTGGGCAAACGTGAAGTCAGCACCGGCTACCTGCCGCCGGGCACCGCCATGGTCACTTTCACCACTGCTGATCTGGACCAGTTGGACGTGGACTGGCGTGCACCACCAGTCGCCGTGGATGAAATGCCCTACCAGGGCCGCCGCGTCGGCGTGACCGTCGGCCCGGCCGGTGAATGGCTGGAAATCATCGAGACCGGCGCTGCCGACTGACCGCGCAATGACCTGGCTGCCCGAAGGTTGCGCCAGCCCTGATCCGAAGCGGCTGGAAGAATACTGGCTTGCGGCCGGCATCGCACTGGCACCAGACCGGCTGCCTGACCACTACCAGGTGCGCTGGATCGGTCTCGACCATGCGACCACCGAGGAAGTCATCGAACTGATCATAGCGGGCGACAAAACCGGCACCTTCAGCCTGCCATGGCTAATCGAAAAAACGGCCCAACCTGTCCCGGCTGTCGGCGACTGCATCATCCTGATCGACTTTGGCGGCAGGCCGCGACTGCTGGTCAGACTGACTGCGATAGACTGCATTGAATTTGGCAGCGTCACGGCCGCGGACACCGCCATTGACGGCACGCCGGTGCGCGACCTGAGCATCTGGATACCGCTGCACACGCGCTATTGGAATGGCCTGCTGGAACCTTTCGGGCTGCAGGTCACCGCCAACATGCCCGTACTGACCGAAAAATTTGACCTGCTGCATATCAACGAACTGCATGACTGAAGAACAATACACCCTCGGCTACGGTGAGGGCGCCATGCAATGGATGACCAGCCGCACCGCCGATAAATTCGGGGCCTTTGTATTGCCCTGGCTGAAACCGGGAATGCGCCTGCTGGATTGCGGCTGCGGCCCCGGCACGCTGACACTGGGCTTCGCCAGCCATGTCGCACCGGGCGCGACTATAGGCATTGATCGGGAAAGTTCGCAGTTTGCCGCCAGTGCCGCGCGAGCTCAGCAGGAAGGCATCACCAACCTGAGTTTCACCACCGGGGATATTTATACCCTGCCCTATGCCGATGCCAGCTTTGATGTATGTTTTGCATCTGCCGTGCTGGGCAGTGTGGCGGAGCCGGAACGAGTGGTCGCCGAAATGAGCCGCGTGCTTCAGCCAGGCGGCATACTCGCGCTGAAAGAATTCGATCACGGCGGCGACATTATCTACCCGCAAACACCAGTGCTGGAACGCAGTACCGAACTTTATCATCGGCTGCGCGCACACAACGGGCATGAACCATGCGGCGGCCGGCGATTGCGTGGACTGCTTCACGAGGCCGGTTGCAATGTCGAATTCACGCGTGGCTATTTCGACCAGCACTATGGTGCAGACGACTTGCGCGCCCATGTTGACCGCAACAATCTGCTGATTGACGAGATGCTGGCTCAGCAATACATAGAACTGGGCTGGTGCAGCGAGGCTGAAATCGAGGAGGCCGCGCGGGCCTGGGAAGAGTTTGCGCAAAATCCCGCCGCGGTGTGGCTGTCAGCGTGGTTTGAAGCCATCGGCGTTAAGCAGTAAAGCACTGTTCTTACAGGCCTTTTATCGCTAATTTGCCGGTCCGCCGGAACTTCGCCGGAACCCCTGCGGTCTGAACCCCTGAGACCACGCAATGCGGAGGAAGGCCGAATGCGTAAGTTCATGCTGTTGTTCGCTGTGCTGTTCACGGCGCCTGTCATGGCCGCCAATACCCCATCGCTGCGATCTGCCGGTGAGCTGGAAACACTGGTGGGTCCGGTTGCGCTGTACCCGGATGATCTGGTGGCCGTGGTATTGCCGGCTGCTGCGTATCCGCTGCAACTGGTGCAGGCCGAGCGGGCCGTTGCCGACGGCGACCGGCCGGCTGCCGACTGGGATGAATCCGTCGTCGCAGTGATGAACTACCCGGAGGTTCTCGAGTTTCTCAATGCAGACCTCGACTGGACCTATGAACTGGGTCTTGCGTTTATCAACCAGGAAGCGGCTGTGTTTGACGCCATTCAGGCATTCCGTGCCGATGCACTGGCAGCTGGTAATTTACAGAGCGACGAATATCAGACTGTGAGCGTGGATCGCGGGATCATCAAGATTGCGCAGCGCGACACACAGAAAATCTATATTCCCTACTATGAGCCGCGCGAGGTGATAGTGCGTCACGTGCGGCCCGTGTATCACTATTACCCGGTAGCCCGACCGGTTTACTACT
>JAUIEY010000219.1 GCA_030429685.1 Gammaproteobacteria bacterium | reverse complement strand
CATCGCCGGCCACCACGCGTCCGTCGAGGATGGCCTGCAGCCCTTCCTCTTCCGAAGCGAATATGCGCGCCGTGCCGGTAAAGCTCACGCCCTCCTTGCCGGTGATTTTGGCAACCGCGCCTTCCGGCGCAAGATTTCCATATAAAATAACAAGATGGCTGTCTTTCTTAACAGGCTTATCAAGCGGATAGATGATGTCCTGACCGTCCGGATAATCCTCCACCCCGGCCAGATCCTCGGCCAGGGTGTTGCCGCTCACCGTGAGGCAGTCGCCATGCAGCAGCCCGGCATCCAGCAGCCGCTTCATGAGCGGCCGGATACCACCGATCTGAATCAGCTCCGACATGGTATAGGTGCCGCTGGGCTTAAGATTCGACACCAGCGGCACGCGTGCGCCGATGCGCGTGAAATCATCCAGCTCCAGCGCCACGCCGGCTTCCCTGGCAATGGCCAGCAAATGCAGCACCGCATTGGTAGAGCCGCCCAGCGCAATCACCACGGTGATGGCATTTTCAAATGCCTCGCGGGTCATGATGTCGCGCGGCTTGATGTCTTTTCTGACCAGCTCGACCACGGCGGCACCAGCCTGCTCGCAATCCAGCAGCTTATTGGCGGATACGGCATCCTGCGCAGAACTGTTGGGCAGGCTCATGCCCATGGCTTCAATTGCCGAAGCCATGGTGTTAGCTGTGTACATGCCCCCGCAGGAACCGGGGCCGGGAATGGAGGTGCGCTCGACGTCGAGCAATTCTGCATCGCTGACCTTGCCGCTGGCGACGCCGCCCACGGCTTCAAACACCGACACAATGTCGCGCCGCTGCGGGCCGGGCTGAATCGTGCCGCCATAGACGAATACTGACGGCCGGTTAAGCCGCGCCATCGCCATCAGGCAGCCGGGCATGTTCTTGTCGCAGCCACCGATGGCAACAAATCCGTCAAAACCCTCACCGCCGACCACGGTTTCAATGGAGTCGGCAATCACCTCGCGCGAGACGAGCGAATAGCGCATCCCGGGCGTGCCCATGGAAATGCCGTCCGACACCGTAATGGTATTGAACTGCACGGCTTTGCCGCCGGCCGCATCCGCGCCGCGCGCAGCCTCGTCGGCTAGCTTGTCGATGTGCATATTGCACGGCGTAACCATGCTCCAGGTCGACGCAATGCCGATCTGGCTTTTGTGAAAATCTTCGTCGCTAAAGCCGACCGCCCGCAGCATGGCGCGGCTCGGTGCCTGTTCGACACCGTCCACAACCAGGCTGGAGTAGCGGCGCCCGGAATTGTCCTGCTCGCTCATTACCCTGGATCCGTATCAGACAGAACGCGCAATTGTACACGCAGGTATTCGAATTAGCGCAGGATTTTGCCGGGGTTCATGATGCCCCGGGGGTCGAGAGCTGCCTTGATACTGCGCAACAGCTGCATCTCTGCCGGTGCTTTGAGTCGCTCCAGCTCCGCGGCTTTGAGATAGCCGATGCCATGCTCGGCACTGAAGCTGCCACCCAGTTCGACGGCCAGTTCGTGCACCAGCGCATTGAGCTGCTCGCGCAGCACCAGAAACGCTTCGCGATCCATGTCTGGCGGCTGACTGAGGTTGTAATGCAGGTTGCCATCGCCGAGGTGTCCGAACGGCACCGGCCGCACCCCCGGCACCGCGGCAAGCACGGCCGCATCGGCTCGCTGCAAAAATTCCGCCATGGCGGACAGCGGCAGCGAGACATCGTGTTTGATGCTGCCACCGGCCAGCTTTTGCGCCTCGGAAATGCCGTGCCGCAAGCGCCAGAAATCTTCGCGCTGCGCGTTGCTGGCGGCAACCGCGCCATCAGTGATCCGGTTCGCTTCCAGGCTGCCCTCCAGAAACGCGAGCAACTGGGCATCGAGCAGCGCCTGCTCGCGCGCACTGGTGAACTCAACCAGCACGTGCCAGGCCGCCGCGGCTGCACCCAGCGGATTGCGGCAACCGGCAATATGCCGCACGGTCATGTCGACAGCCAGCTGCGGCAGCAACTCGAAAGCAACCAGTTCATCGCCGAGTTGCTGGCGGGCATGCCGGTACAATTGCACTGCAGCGGCCGGGCTGGTCACCGCCAGCCAGGCGGTTGCGCGGCTGCGCGCGGCCGGAAACAGTTTCAGGGTTGCCGCAGTAACAAAGCCCAGGGTGCCCTCAGCGCCGATGAACAGCTGTTTCAGATCATAACCGGTGTTGTCCTTGCGCAGGCCGCTCAGGCCGTTCCAGACAGTGCCGTCAGCCAGCACCACCTCAAGCCCCAGCACCAGGTCACGGGTGTTGCCATAGCGCAGTACATTGGTGCCACCGGCATTGGTGGAAATATTGCCGCCGATGGTACAGCTGCCTTCCGCGGCCAGGCTGAGCGGAAAAAACAGCTCTGCCCCAGCCGCTGCCTGCTGCAAATCGGCGAGCACCACGCCCGCCTCCGCGGTGACGGTGAAATTGTCCGTATCGAGCGCGCGTATCTGTCGCAGCCGGGCGCTGCTCAACAGTATTTCCGGCCGGGCGCCATCCAGCCCCGGAATGGCACCGCCGGCCAGACCTGTATTGCCCCCCTGAGGCACCACGGCTATGCCGCGGGCCGCACAGACTGCAAGTACCGCTGCGGCTTCGGCAGTGCTGGCCGGCGCCACCAGCAACGGCGTGGCGCCGCGCCACAGGCCGCGCCATTCGGTCAGATGCGGTTCGAGTACAGCCGGATCGTCAGACCAGCCGCTGTCGCCCACTGCCGCCTTCAGTGCGGCAAGAGCTTCGCTGGGAATAGTTTCGGTCACGCAGTGACCCCTGTTTATGTGCAATTTACGGGTAGATTAAGGCTTTTCCGGCTATGATGGCAGCGGGTTATGCGGGTAACAACGTGCGCGGAAGCAACGATACAACGTATCTGAGTCTGACCGGTCAGGACTTGTGGAGCGATCTCAACAGCGATCTCGACAGCCTCAGCCTGACCGAACGCAGCAATATTGTCGAACTGGACCGTATCCTGCATACACAGTGGGGGCTGGGCCGCAATTTCATACTGGGCTGGTGCCCGTGCGAACAAGGCATTGATCTGCTGATAGTGCCGCACTACGCGGTAGCGGATTACGCCCTGAGTCCGCACAACGACGCGGATTCCACCAACCACAATCAGGAAGCTGCCAATTTTGTCATGGCTTTGCTGGCGCGCCGGCGCCAGCTCACCAGCAGGCAAATTGCTAATGCTGCGCGGCTGTTGGCTGTGAGTACAGTGCATATTCCCACCCGCACGGCACTAACCGGTTCACCGGCCGAAACCCGCATAATTGAAACACTGGTAACGCGCTACGGCGTGCGCTATGTGCAAAATCGTGCGGTAGCTTTGTTCGATATAGTCGGTTTCAGCCTGTTGAGCCCGTTCGAGCAGATGACACAGCTGAACAGCCTGTCTT
>JAUIEY010000218.1 GCA_030429685.1 Gammaproteobacteria bacterium | reverse complement strand
CTTTTTTTGATGCCCAGCCGCGTGACGACTGGGATGCCGATCACAAACTGTTGCTCAAGTTGTTGGGTTCCAGTCTGGCCTCCGGGCTGGAGCGCATGGAAATTCAGGACGACGTTGCGGATCGTGAAGAGTTGCGTCTGTTACTGCAGGCGACTGCCCATGAGGGCATGTGGGATTTTGATGCGCAAAACAACATCATCGACTATTCGCCGCAGTGGAAGGCGATGATGGGTTACAGCGACGATGAATTGCGGGCCGCCAAGCCGGACTGGAGTCGCATGATTCACCAGGAAGACCTGGCGCGGGTGCAGGCCGGATTGCGCAAGCATCTGGCGGGTGACACCGATGTCTTCGAAAGCGTGCACCGGGTGCGGCGCCGCGATGGCGAGTGGCGCTGGATAGAATGCCGCGTCAAAGGCCTCAATGACGAGCACGGCCGCCTGCGCCGGCTGGTCGGGGTCGAAAATGACATCACCGAGCGCAAGATTTACGAAGAGGCGCTGTTCCGGGAAAAAGAGAGCGCCCAGATTACACTGCAGTCCATCGGCGACGGCGTGGCTACGACCGATGCCGAGGGCAGGGTGGAATACCTCAACCCGGTGGCCGAAGAGTTGACCGGGTGGGCGGTGGAAGATGCACTGGGGCGGCCGCTGGAAGAAATATTTCGCGGCTTTCATGAGGAAACCTGTGAGCCGCTGGAAAACCCGCTGTCCATGGCAATGGAACGCAACCGCTCCATCAAGTCAGTACGTCCGACGCTGCTGATCCGGCGTGACGGCAATGAGCTCTATGTCGAAAGCACCGCGTCACCGATCCGCAACGATCGCGGTGAAGTGTCGGGCGGTGCGCTGGTGTTCCACGATGTCAGCGAATCGCGCGAGCTGAATCGCCGCCTCAGTTATCACGCCAGCCATGATGTATTGACCGGGCTGGTCAATCGCCGCGAGTTTGAGAACCGGCTGGGCCGGGCGCTCAAGAGTGCGCGGGCGCGTGAGTCGTCCTATGCGCTGCTGTATCTGGACCTGGACCGTTTCAAGATCATCAACGATACCTGCGGCCATCAGGCCGGTGATGCTCTGCTGGGCCAGCTCGGCGCGCTGCTCAAATCCCGCATTCGCTGGCGCGACTGCCTGTCCCGTCTGGGCGGTGACGAGTTCGGCGTATTGCTGGAAAGCTGCAGCCTGGATGAGGCGATGCGGTCGGCGGAAAGTCTGGTTACCGCCATTGATGAGTTCAAGTTCAGCTGGGAAGACCGCTCATTCAAGCTGACTGTCAGTGTCGGTGTGGTGCCGATCACAGCAGACAACGAAGATGTGGGCACCATTCTGAATGCGGCCGATGCAGCCTGTCAGGCAGCCAAGGAAGCAGGCCGCAACCGGGTGCACAGTTTCGAGGCCAATGATATTGAACTGATGCGCCGGCGTCGCGAGATTCAGTGGGCCGCGCGCATTAACAATGCACTGGAAGAAAACCGCTTTGAGCTGTTCCGGCAGACCATCCTGCCGTTGCAGGAAACAGAACATGGCGAGCACTACGAGTTGTTGCTGCGGATGCGCGACGAATCCGGTTCGCTGGTGGCGCCGGACCTGTTTATTTCGGCTGCCGAACGTTACGGCATCATGCCGAATGTGGATCGCTGGGTGGTGGAGAATGCGCTGCGCTGGCTGGTCTCGGAAGCCGATGAGCGCGAGCGGCTGACGATGTGCTCCATCAATCTGTCCGGACAAAGTCTTGCGGATGACAAATTCCTGCCCTTTGTGATTGAACAGTTCCATCGCAGCGGCATCAATGCCACGCAAATCTGTTTTGAAATCACCGAGACATCCGCCATTGCCAGTTACGCGCAGGCAAGTCGCTTTATTAATGCGCTGAAGGAACTGGGCTGTCTGTTTGCACTGGACGATTTTGGCACCGGGCTGTCGTCATTCGGCTATCTGAAGCATTTCCCGGTGGATTTCCTGAAGATTGACGGCAGCTTCGTCAAGGAGATCCTGCACGATCCCATTGATCGCGAAATGGTGCGCTCCATTAATGAAATCGGCCACCTGACCAACAAGAAAACCATTGCCGAGTTCGCTGAAAACGAAGAAATCATTACCATGCTGAAGGGCATGGGCGTGGATTATGCGCAGGGCTATGGTGTCAGCGAGCCGAAGCGCATTCAGCGCGCGGTCAATCAGTAAGGTTTAGCTAGGCCATTTCGAAGCGCATCGAGAAATCGATGGCCTTGATGTCCTTGGTCAGCGCACCGATGGAAATAAAATCCACCCCTGTTGCGGCGATGTCGGCAATGGTCTGCAGGTTGACGTTGCCGGAGGCCTCCAGTGTGATCCCGCTGTAGTCCCGGTCGCGCATCTCTACGGCGGCCCGCATGTCGGCAATATTGAAATTATCCAGCAACAGCCGGTCGGCCCCGGCCGCCATGGCCTCACCGGCTTCGTCCAGCGATTCCACTTCCACCTCGACCATTAGCCCGTCTGCAAGTTTGCGCGCCTGCTGCACCGTGGGCCCAATACCGCCACCGGCGACAATATGGTTTTCCTTGATCAGGACGCCGTCATACAGGCCGATGCGATGATTCGCAGCGCCGCCGGTTTTGACGGCGTATTTTTGCGCCAGCCGCAGGCCTGGAAGCGTCTTGCGGGTGTCCAGCACCGTCGTGCCGGTGTCTGCCACGGCTTTACTGAATGCGGCTGCTGTGGTGGCCGTCGCTGACAGGGTTTGCAGAAAATTCAGCGCAGTACGCTCGCCGGTGAGGATGGCCCGTGCTGGCCCGACGATTTCGCAAATCAGGCTGTTGGCGGCGCATGCAACGCCTTCGGCTACCTGCCAATGCACTCTGATGGCCGCATCCAGTTGGCGAAATACTTCATCAAACCAGGGTTGGCCACAAATTACGGCCTGCTCACGCACGATGACCTGCGCACGCGCCTGCTGATCAGCCGGCACCAGCGCCGCTGTTATGTCGCCACTGCCGATGTCTTCGCGCAGCGCGGCGGCAACGTCCGCTGCTGTGTTTTCAAGCGCGTTTCGCATCATGCAAATATAGCTGAATCGGGGGGTAAATTATCCTCGGGTCATAAAAAAGGCCCGGTTTATGACCGGGCCTTTTTGTTTGTCGTTGCGGCGGCAACTTACATGAAGTAACCGTGATGTGCGCCTACCATGCTCATCAGCATCGGCAGGGACAGCATGGTATTGGTGCGTGACGCCATCAACGCAATGCTCTTCGCGCTGGCGATCTGCTCGGCCGTGGCTTCTACCATGCCCAGAATTTTTTTCTGGTTCGGCCAGATCAGGATCCAGACATTAAACAGCATGATGGTGCCCATCCATGCGCCCACGCCAATCGTCAGGCCATAGGTGTCTCCGGCCGGACTCGTGGCGCCCAGCGAAAAGGCATTAATCAATTCGCCGTTGACCATCAG
>JAUIEY010000217.1 GCA_030429685.1 Gammaproteobacteria bacterium | reverse complement strand
GTCTGCCGCGCACAGGAGTTCGCGCCTATATACCGGCACGCTTTGCCAGCCCTGCGCAAGATACACCTGCACCTGCGCGGCCGGTTCCGGCACGCTGTGTCCGGCCATCATCGGCGGGTTCGCCGGCGGGGTTACCTGCGTGACCGCCTCACAGCGCAACGCCTCGATATGCAGTTCGGTGGCGTCGGGGGCGAAGCCATAACGGCGCCGGAAATTTTCTGCGAACCCGGTACGCATCTGTTGCAGGCCGGCCAGCGGGATCATGAGCGGCGTATCTGTTCCGGCGACTTTGAGCTGCAGTAGTGATTGATGTGCAATTGTGTCGGTGCCGGCACCCTGTGCCAGCAGGTCGGTCTGGCATTCTGCCTGCAGCGTGGCGGCGACGGTTTTTAGCTCCGCCAGCGTGTTGTCGTTGAGGGGCTGATTGATGCCGCGTTCACGGTAGCTGCGCAGCGGTGCGACGCCCATGCCCCATGCCGACAGCACACCTGCCTGAGAGTCCAGCAGAATTTTCCGTATGCCGAGTTGTTCCGCCACGGCGCAGGCATGCTGACCGCCGGCGCCGCCGAAACAGCACAGGGTGTAGCGGGCCGGGTCCAGTCCCCGCGACACTGATATATGGCGGATCGCGTTGGCCATGTTGTCGACTGCAACGCGCAGAAAACCCTGCGCGGTCTGTTCGGGGTCATAGTCGCGCCCGGAGGCAGCGCTGACGGCGCGTGCGAGTTCTGCAAACGCCAGCTGCACAGCCTGTTTGTCGAGTGGCCGGTTGCTGTCAGTACCGCATACCCGCGGAAAAAAGTCCGGCTGAATGCGGCCCAGTGCCAGGTTGGCATCGGTCAGTGCCAGCGGTCCGCCGCGGCCATAGCTTAACGGCCCCGGCTCGGCACCGGCCGATTCCGGCCCCGCCTGAAAGCGACCCTGTGCAAAACGCAACAGCGAGCCGCCGCCGGCCGCGACAGTATGGATACGGATCATCGGCGCTCTTAACTGCACGCCTGCCACCGCGGTTTCGCTGACTATTTCCGGTGCACCGTCACATAGCGAGACGTCGGTAGACGTGCCGCCCATATCGAAGCCGATGAGTTGCTCCAGGCCGGCGCGCGCACCGGCCGCCTGCATGGCTACAACGCCGCCGGCCGGCCCGGACAGCACAGCGTTTTTGCCGCGAAAATGCCCGGCCTGCACCAGACCGCCATTGCTCTGCATGAAATAGATGCGCTCACAGGCAATGCCGGCATTGTCCAGTTCCTGCCGGAACGCAGCCACGTAACTCAGCAGTACCGGCGACAGATAAGCATCTGCTACCGTGGTGCCGGCCCGGCCAATGAGCTTCGGCATGGGGCTGACTTCGTGCGAGACATGCACATGGGCAAAACCCGCAGCCCGCACATGGGCCGCCAGAGCCTGTTCATGCGTCGGGTTCAGCCAGGCATGCACCAGGCAGATGGCAACCGAGTCAATGTTCTGTGCGCGCCAGTTGCTCAGCTGCTGCTGCAATGATTCGGTTTGCAACGGTTTTAGCACCTTACCCGCCGCATCGAGCCGCTCGTCCACTTCAGCCACGGCCGTAAACAAAGGTGCGGCCTTGCGTATGTGCAGATCGAACAAGCGGGGCCGGTCCTGATTGCCGATCAGCAGGGCATCGCCGCAACCGCGGGTAATCAGCAGTCCGGTGCGCGCGCCTTTGCGCTCCAGCAGTGCGTTGGTCGCCACGGTTGTGCCCATGCGAATTTCGGCCACGCTGCCGCCGCCGCAGTCCTGCAGAACCCGGCGGATACCTTCGGCGGCTGCGTCACGGTAATGCGCCGGGTTTGCCGACAGCAGTTTGCGGCTGATCAGCTCGCCTGCGGGGCTGCGCGCCACTATGTCGGTAAAAGTGCCACCGCGGTCAATCCAGAAATGCCAGCCGGGTTCAGTTGTCATAGGTCGACATGATCTTGCCTGTCTCGTGTTGCCGTGCATTGTCCCGTTTAACGCCGTGCTCGGCTACACTGCGGGCATGGCTGGTGGTGAAAGTTATCGCCGTATCTGGGAACAGGCAGCGCTGATACCTGAAGGATCGGTGGCGAGCTATGGGCAGATTGCCAAGCTTGCGGGTTTGCCGCGCCGGGGTGCGCGCATGGTGGGTCGTGCAGTGGGCTCCGCGCCGAAAGATTTGCAGCTGCCGTGGCACCGCATTGTGAATGCACAGGGCAGGATAGCGATTCCCAAGGGCAGTCGTGGTTATGAGCGACAGCAGGAATTATTGCGCACGGAAGGCATCGAGATTGAAAACGGGCAACTGGATATGGATCGCTATCGCTGGGACCCGACCCTGGACGAGCTGGTATGGGGCCCCGGGCGGCTGCGCGACCCGCGTGCCGACAATGAATAGATCCGCAGCTGTAACGCGCATGGAGCGGTCATGACCGGGCGCTGGGTGTGTTTTTCGCACGGCAAGGAAAGCGGACCGTGGGGTACCAAGATTCAGGCGCTGGCTGATGTCGCGCGCGCCGCCGACTGGCAGGTGGAGTCGCTGGACTACCAGGGGATGGATGATCCCGACGCCCGCGTCGCCAGACTCGAAGCGTGGTGCGAACAGCAGACCAGCCCCTTTGTGCTGGTGGGCAGCAGCATGGGCGGTCATGTCGTCACGGCAGCAGCCACTGGCAAAGGCCGCGCTGCGCTCGGGGTGTTTTTGCTGGCACCGGCTTTTTACATGGCCGGCTACGAGCAGCTGACACCCGGTCCGCCCGCGTGCCCGGTGACAATAGTGCACGGCTGGCGCGACGACGTGGTGCCCTGGCAGAACAGCGCCTGTTTCGCAGAGCCCGCCAAAGCCAAACTGGTGATGCTCGACGATGACCACCGCCTCACCAACTCCCTCGCAGCACTTTCCGCCGAATTCCGGCTGTTTCTAGGCAGCATCCCCACCTGAGCGACGGGGCGCTATTTTTTTGCGGGGCGATAATGTTGCGGGGGAGCGAGCGGTGGGGGTCTGCGACGCGACTTCGGGGTTCGGAGCGAGAAGGCCCCCACCGCTCGCTCCTGTTCACAGCGATTCATGACACGCAAAAAAATAGCCGCCCCGGAGGGCGGCTGGATGGGCGCGGAAATGTTGTCGCGCTCGAGGCTGCTTTTGTTGTTGTCTGAGCCATTGCGGCTCTTTATTAGCATGCCCCTCGCGCTTGGTTTTTCTTATTGTTATGGATGTTGCTTTGGGCGTAGTCGTTTTTGTTTCGACTTGCCCCCTATGTTGCAGGTCTCGTGCCAGACTGCGTGCCAACCTGCGCCGGCTTGACATAAGCCTCCCAAAGCGGATTTTTTTGTGAGCGTCGTCACGAAAAAACCGCCCTGCAGAAGCGCTGGAAAACTGGCATGCCGGCAGGCCGCAGGGTGCCGCAGGCGAAAGTGTCAACAAAGGCGACACCAGGGCAAACGGCTGCCGTGACACGCGTCACACCGGACGGAAAATAGCTATTAAAAACAACA
>JAUIEY010000216.1 GCA_030429685.1 Gammaproteobacteria bacterium | reverse complement strand
GCGGCCATGTATCGCCCCAGTAATAATCCTTTCAACGACCAGATTATGCGTCGCTGTCGCGGCCGGTCAGTTACTGAACTGATTACCAAAACCAGCATACGCAGCCTGCTCAGGGCGCTGAAGCAGAACCGGCCGGTCTGGTATGCCGCGGATCAGGCCTACAATCGCAAGGGCACTGTGCTGGCGCCGTTCTTCGGGGTACCGGCAACTACCAACACCGCGGTCAGCCAGATCGCGCGTGTCAGCAACGCACCGGTCATACCGTTTATTCCGCTGCGCCATGACAACGGGCGCAGCTATACCCTGGAGTTTTTACCGCCGCTGGAAAATTTTCCCAGCGGCGATGACGAAGCTGACGCTGTCCGGCTGAATCAATTGCTGGAAGAACAAATACGCCGCGCGCCGGAGCAATACTATTGGGTACACCGGCGTTTCAAAGGCCGGCCCGCCGAATACCCTGATCCGTATTGATACAAGCGCGTGCGTGTTAGCGGTAGCGGGCGTTGCAGGCATTCACCAGCGCCTGCCAGTGTTCCGGCTGCAGTGAAACCTGCTGTTGTGCGCAGAGTTTTTGCAGTGACCGCGCCAGCCGGTCGAGATTGGCCTGCTGCCAGCTACCCCCCGGCAAACGTCTGCCGCGATCCCAGTCAATCACATACACACTGCCGTCAGCGCCAAGCTGAATATTCCACGCATTCAGATCAGCATGGCAAAAACCGTGTTGATGGAAATACGCAATCGCAGCGCCGACAGCCTCCCAGATAGCGCGTTCCGCGGCGCCGAAAACACTGGCGAACGAACGCACGTCACCCAGGTTTTCGGTAATCAGGTCAGCTTTGTAGTAAAGGCCCGACCGCACGTAGTGCGCCGCCACCGGCACCGGCGCAGGCAGCTGCAAGTCCTGCATCGAGGCCAGCAACTGCCATTCGCGGAACGATCGGGTGCGCTGGGGACCTGTCCAGAGATACTGGTCGTTCAGAAATTTCCCGATCAGACCGCCGCGATAGTAGTGACGAATGACCCAGTCATCACCTGCGTGCCTGACGAACAACACCGAACCACGCCCGCCCTGCTGCTGGTTTGCCTGCCGGGCATTGCCCCAGTGGTCCGCCATAAACATCTGCGCGCTGATATGGCTGACTCTGGAGTCATCGTATAGGATGGCGCTGGACCCCGTTTCTGTAATGCGTTTTGCCAATCGATGCCTCGCGACCCGTCGTCAACCGGCCCCAACTCCGCACCCGATTCTGTTTGCGTGCTGCGGCTGTCTGCCATCGGTGACTGCTGTCATGTCTTGCCTGTAGTGCGCACTTTGCAGGCTGCCTATCCGAACATGCCGGTAACATGGATCACCGGCAAAACCGAACACAGTCTGCTGCGTGGAGCGGACGGCATCGAGTTTATCACCTTCGACAAATCCCTCGGGTTGCGCGGACTGGCGGACCTGAAACAAAAATTGCGTGGCCGCAGTTTTCCGGTGCTTTTGAATATGCATGCATCAATGCGGGCAAATCTGGCAAGCTGCACGATTACAGCACAACGACGCATTGGCTTTGACCGGGAACGGGCGCGCGACTATCAGTGGCTGTTCTGCACCGAGCAAATCCCTGCGCAAGCCCGGCAGCACGTTATGGACGGGCTGTTCGGATTTGCAGAACACCTGGGTGCGAAAAGCCGCGAATTGCGCTGGGATATTCCGGTCAGCGCGAAGGATAAACAATGGGCTGCGGCGGTAACGACGCATACCGGCCCGGTGATAGTGATCAGCCCGTGCTCCAGTCAGCGCGCGCGCAATTTTCGCAACTGGAGCGTCGAAAACTATCAGGGCTTCGTGCGGCATGTGCAGCACGAGTATGGCGCCAAAGTATTGCTGACGGGCGGACCTACCGATCTGGAACAGGAATACGGCCGGCAGATTGCCAAAGCCGGCGACAGCATCGTCAATCTGGTCGGGCAGACCTCGCTGAAACAACTGCTGGCGTTGCTGGCTGACGCCGACCTGCTGCTGTGCCCGGATTCCGGGCCCGCGCACATGGCTGCCGCCGCCGGCACACCCGTCGTCGGCCTGTATGCGACGTCCAACCGGTATCGCACCGGACCATATTTCAGCCAGCACCTGGTCGCTGACCGCTATCCGGAAGCCGTGCAAAAAGAATTCGGCAAACATCCCGACGAGCTGCGCTGGGGGCAACGGGTGCGCAATCCGGCGGCCATGGAGTTTGTTTCTCTGGCGGAGGTCACCGCTAAAGTCGATATTGTGCTGCAGCCCGGTTACGCGCACCCACAGCAGCGCAGGCCTTTGCCCGACCTGTGTGATACGGGTTAGTCTTTAGCCATGCCAGACAAATCCGCAGGCAGGCAGGCAGGGGGCGGTGCTATTGAGCTTGACTGGTCCGAATACCGACCCGGCAACTTTTTCGATGAACTGATCGGACCCGAAAGCCTGCCCCGCCCCGGCGCTGCCGAAATTGCAGCTTATCTTAGCTCGCTGGGCACGCATGAACTGGCCGAGCGGCAAGCCGCCGCCGAACGCGCCATTCTGGAAATGGGCGTTACCTTCACGGTGTACACGGAAGGGCAGAATATTGACCGTGCCTGGCCCTTCGACATCATTCCGCGAATTATTGACGGTGCGGAATGGAATCGCACTGAGGCCGGACTGAAACAGCGGCTGCGGGCTCTGAACATGTTCATTCATGACATGTATCACGAACGCAGAATCATAGCCGACGGTATTTTCCCCGCTTACATCGTAGAGTCGTCAAAGAATTTTCTTGAGGCCTGCGTCGGGGCTAAACCATCTGGAAACGTATGGGCAAATATTTGCGGGTCCGATCTGGTACGTGACAGCGACGGCACACTGTACGTGCTGGAGGATAATTTGCGCGTGCCTTCGGGCGTCTCCTACATGCTGGAAAATCGCATTGTTCTGAAGCACGTTTTCCCGGAACTGTTCCGCAATCAGGATATCCGGCCGGTGGGCGACTATCCCTCCGCACTCTTCGACATGCTGTGCTCTATTGCGCCGGCAACAGAAGCAGAACCGGAAGTCGTCGTGCTGACACCAGGTATCTACAATTCGGCATACTTTGAACATTCCTATCTTGCCCAACGCATGGGCTGCGAACTTGTCGAAGGCAGCGACCTGATTGTCAACGATGATAATTGCGTCTATATGCGTACCATCAACGGACTGGTTCGGGTGGACGTAATCTACAGCCGCGTAAATGCCGAATTTCTGGACCCGGAAGCGTTTCGACCGGACTCCATGCTCGGCGTGCCCGGACTGCTGCGAGCCTGGCGCAGCGGCAAGGTTGCGCTGGCCAATGCGCCCGGCACCGGCGTGGCTGACGACAAGGTCGTGTATACCTATGTGCCCGACATGATTCGTTACTACCTCGATGAGGACGCATTGCTGCCAAACGTGCCGACCTGGCGCTGCGCCGATGAAGACAGCCTCGCTTACGTTCTGGAAAACATCGCTGACCTGGTAGTGAAACCGGCCAATGAGTC
>JAUIEY010000215.1 GCA_030429685.1 Gammaproteobacteria bacterium | reverse complement strand
AGCCTGCCGGATCGCTGGATACGATCGCGTTTCGGTCAGACGGTTAATGAAGTGCACGAACATCTCGAGCACTACCGGCTCGATCTGGCTGCCAAAGCGCTGTATGAATTCACCTGGAATGAATATTGCGACTGGTATCTGGAACTGACCAAACCGCTGTTGCAGGATCAGTCGGCTGATGCGGCTCGTCAGGCAGCGACGCGGGGAACACTGATTCACATTCTGGAATCATTGCTGCGTTGCCTGCACCCGATCATCCCCTTTATCACCGAAGAAGTCTGGCAACGCGTGGCCCCGGTAGCCGGGACGCAGGCTGCCACCATCATGCTGCAGCCATATCCGCAGGCCGAAAATCAGCCGCGCGATGCCGCGGCCGAAGCAGAACTCGACTGGCTGATGGGCTTCATCCTCGGCATCCGCCAGATCCGCGGCGAAATGGACATTGCGCCCGGCAAGCCGCTGCCGGTAATGGTGCAGGATGCCGGCGAGTCGGACCGTTCGCGCATCGACCAGCATCAGCTATACCTGCAAAACATTGCCCGACTGGAAAGCATAGACATTCTTGCGGCAGGTACTGACGCGCCCACCGCGGCCACCGCGTTGCTGGGCGGCATGAAGATTCTGGTACCCATGGCGGGACTGGTGGATATCGAAGCCGAGCGCGACCGCTTGCACAAACAGCGTGCCAAAGCCGCCCGGGACCTCGACAAAGTGGCCGCAAAACTGGCCAATGAAAACTTTGTCAGCCGTGCTCCGGAAACCGTGGTTGCCAAGGAACAGGAACGGCAACGACAACTGGTGCAGGAAATCGAGCAGCTGGATGTGCAGCTCGGCAAACTGGCGACGCTGGCCTAGACAACCGGCCCGGACTGCCGGCCTATATCTCGGGTGATTGCTCAGACGATTGCTCGGACGATTGCTCGGGTCGCATTTCCAGCACCAGCACCAGCGCATCCTCGCGACCGTCAGGCGCGCGGTAGTAGGACTTGCGTATGCCCAGTTGCTTGAAACCGGCGCGCTCATAGAGACGAATCGCCACGTCATTTGAGGGACGCACTTCCAGAAAGATGCGCTCGATTCCCAGCGAACGCGCATAGTCCAGCAAATGCTCCAGCATCTGTGCGCCGTAGCCGTGGCGGCGAAAGTCCGGGTCAATGCACAAATTAAGAATGTGCGCCTCGGCCGCTGCGGTCGACAGAATGGAATAACCAATCAACTGCTCGTTGTATTCCAGCACGCTGGCGAGATATCCGGCCATGAGACAATCCGAAAAAACCTGCCGGCTCCAGGGAAAGTCATAGGCGACACCCTCGACTTCCAGCACGTTGTCCAGATCATTGAACCGCATAGCGCGGATCACCGGCGCGACGTCCCCGGGCTGCGCGCTCACGCTTTGCCCGCCATCACATCAAGCGCCAGCAGCAAGTCTGCCCAGGACTTGCTCTTCTGGGTTGGCGAACGCAGCAGATAGGCAGGATGATAGGTCGCAACCAGCGGTATGCCCTCGAACTCATGGCGTTTGCCGCGCAGCGCTCCCAGTGGCTTATCGGCCTGCAGCAATGTCTGGGCCGCAATTCGACCCACGACCAGAATCACCTTCGGCTGCAACAACTCAATCTGACGGCGCAGATAAGGCAGACAGCAATCAATTTCGGCCGGTTGCGGATCGCGATTATTCGGTGGGCGGCACTTCAGCACGTTGGCGATAAAAACCTGCTCGCGTCGCAGGCCAATGGCCCTGAGCATTTCATTCAGCAACTGACCGGCGCGGCCCACGAAGGGCTCACCCTGACGGTCTTCATCGGCGCCCGGCGCTTCGCCCACGATCAGCCAGTCAGCCTGCCGGCTGCCGACGCCACAGACCGCCTGCGTGCGGCTGGCGCTCAATGCACAGCGGGTACAGCCGCGGATGGCGGCGTTGACAGCGTCCCAGTCGCCGGAGACCACGGCACCGGTCGGCACCGGCACCGCCGGTGCGGTCGTGGCGGGTTCGGGCGCAGCGGCAGCTGCCGGCGCTGCGGCGCCGGCCACGGCGTCCGACGACGGCTGGCGCAGCCGCCAGACGTCAATGCCCAGTTCCCGCAGCACACTCTGCTGATGCCGGGATAAAGACGCGCCCGACATGCTTAATATTCCCGGGGCCGGCCGCCTGAAGCGGCTTCGCGGCGTGCCTCACGGCGATTGCGACGCCACAGGGCCAGCGCCGGGCCGGACAGCGCGTAGGTATAAGCCAGCCCGCACAAAACCAGCGGCGGATTGATGAACACCATGATCAGGATCAGCGGCAGGGTCAGCGCATAACTGAACGAAATGCGTTCCGTCATCTTGATTTCCTTGAAGCTGCTGTAGGTGAACGGTGACACCATGGCAGCACCGGCGGCCGCGGTTACAACAAAGGCCAGTGCCAGGGCCCATTCGCCGGTCCAGCCGAGATCGGTGCCCAGCCAGACCATGCCGATAATTAATGATGCCGCCGGCGGACTCGGCAAGCCCTGAAAATAGGCCTTGTCGACCTTGCCATGAAAGGTATTAAACCGGGCCAGCCGCATGGCTGCAGCGACGGCGTAAAAGAACGCTGCCAGCCAGCCCAGCTTGCCCCACACCCAGCCATATTCGGCCAGCCGCTCCAGGCCCCATTGATAGACAACAATCGCCGGCGCCAGCCCGAAGGCAACCATGTCGGACAGACTGTCAAACTCTTTGCCGAAATCGCTTTCCGTATTGGTCAGGCGCGCCAGTCTGCCGTCCATACCATCAAAAATCATGGCTATATAGTGAGCGATGCAGGCATTGATGAAATTGCCGTCAATGGCAGCAACGATCGAGTAGAAACCAGCAAACAACGCCGCTGTTGTCATCAGGTTCGGCAACAGATAGATACCGCGCCGACGCATGCGCGACAGCTTTTTCTTGCTGCGAACGGTAGAGTTGCCGCCTGAATGTTGTTCCATGTGCCGATATCACCGCAGACCGGGTATTAAATTCTGCCATCTGGGACAGTCTATTTCACGCACCATACCGCCCCGCCGCTGACAGGGAGCGACTTGCCCGCCGCAAGCCGTTAGAATGGCGCGATTTAGTCGTTGCCCTGTCCACTATGCGCCTTTCCAAGCTGCCCCTGACCACCTTTAAAGAAGTGCCTGCTGAAGCCGAGGTTGCCAGCCATCAATTGATGCTGCGCGCCGGCCTGATACGCCGTCTGGCGTCGGGACTGTTTACCTGGATGCCGCTCGGACTGCGTGTGTTGCGCAAAGTCGAGACGGTGGTGCGCGAGGAAATGGATCGCGCCGGTGCGCATGAACTGGCCATGCCCGCGGTGCAGCCTGCCGAACTATGGCAGGAGTCCGGTCGCTGGGATGTTTACGGCCCGCTGTTGTTGCGCATGCGCGACCGGCATGAGCGCGAGTTCTGTTTCGGCCCCACTCATGAAGAAGTCATTACTGATATCGCGCGACGCGAACTAAAAAGTTACAAGCAGCTGCCGGTCAACTACTACCAGATACAAACCAAATTCCGTGACGAAATTCGGCCGCGCTTCGGCCTGATGCGG